>JAESQE010000481.1 GCA_016765335.1 Planctomycetaceae bacterium | reverse complement strand
CCTTTAAGCGATTTGTAATGGTACAGCGAACCGTTTGCCGTCCTATTACAGAAACAATCCAAAGAAAAGTTTGTCGGACGGTCAATCGCACTGTTGTCGAAACAGTCAACCAAACTCGTTGTTACACAGTGATGAAACCTGTAACAACTTATCGCAAAGTACGTCGTGATTGCGGGCAGTGGGCTTGTCAACCTGTGACAGTTCCTGGTCCTCGTGTTCCGCAAGTAGTCTGTACTCGCCGGGGCGTGCCCCGAGTTCGCATGGTCCCTGGCCCTTGCGTTACGATTCAACGTCGGGTTTGGTGTCCAAATATTGTTGAGCAATGCATCCCAACAACTTGCTATGTGCCTCAGGTTGTCCAGAAGACTTGCCCAGTTCAAGTTTGTAGAATTGTTTCAGAAACAATTGTTGAAAATGTTCCTGTTCAAGTTACCAGAATGCATCGCGAAGTTATCACTGAAAGTGTGCCTGTTCGAGTTTGTCGCTGGGTGTGTGAAACCAAGACAGAGATAATTCCAGTTCGGACTTGGAAAATTGTTTGCGAAGAAAGAGTCTGTAAAATTCCAGTAAAAACCTGCAAAATGGTTTGCGAAGAAAAGGTTCGTGAAATTCCTTACTGTGTCGCAAAACAAGTGCCTTATACGGTCACTCACCGTGTGGCTCGTTGCGTGCCTCGTCAGGAAAATTACACTTACACTCGCATGATTGCAAAACTTGTTCCTCGCCAAGTTGCCTATCAGACATGCAAACTGGTTCCTGTAACAGTTTGTAATAAACCTTGCGATTCATGCCAGGAAGGTGGCACAGCTCATCAAACGAATCGTGTTGATTCCCCAGGAGCACCAAGCCCACAGGCTCCTAAGCCTGTTCCTGATGATTTGAAAAATGCGAAGTAATTTTTGAAGATGTCTTCGGGTTAAAGAAACGAAATCTAACCTGGCCCCTTTGGACCTATTCTTTGTTTCGTTAACTCAAATTACTTGTTGAAAAACTAGCACGGCAAACTGTTTGCAATGAACAGGTTGCCGTGCTTTTTTATTGTCTATCGTGTATGTTTGCTTTAGGTGACCGGAAGAACTTTCGCTGCTGGTAACCTATGGGCTGAAATTTGGCATTACAAAAATGGCATGAGGCGTAAAATCAAATGACATCAAACTTCGGCAAACTACTAGATAGTTCGATACTAGAAGCGGCTCAGGACTCCCTGCTGGAGTCTGTGCTTGACTGCTCCCCGCTAATTTACTGGGCAATTGATAACAAAGGTATTATACAGATATCTCGCGGGGCGGGGCTTCGGGAATTAAATAAGAAGGATGGCGAAGATGTTGGACTCTCTATTTTTGAAATGTACGCTGACCAACCCCAGGTGCTTAAGTCTGTTAGGGAATCGCTGGAAGGAAAAGAATTCCACGCAGTAATTCATCTGGATGATTTGACTTTCGAATCTTGGTTTCGGCCTGTGAAAAACGACTCCGGCCAAGTGCTGGGAGTCATCGGAATTTCTCTGGTTTTAACAGAACTTAAAAAAACCAGAATCGCCAGCAGTGATCAAAACCACGGTTTTGAAATGCTGAAGGGCTTGGCAAACACTGGCGTATTCACATGTAACAAACAAGGGGAAATTCAATTCGCCAACGATTACTTCTGGTCCTGCTTTTCGGTTATCGAGTCAGTGGATTCCAACAGAAATAACAACGACTCGCGGCAGGGAGTTCTTTGGCAGAATCTTTTTCGAGACGAAGACAATCAGTCGTTAAGCACTGCGCATCAGAGGCTGGTAAGTCAGGGGGCATTTCGACGAGAATTGAAACCAGTGTATCCTGGCGGATCAATCGAGTGGGTTCATATTCAGCTCGACCGCATAGGCCCCGAGGAATGGGTCGGCACCGTTGTTGATATTACAGCAATGAAGCAAGCAGAAAATATGTTTGGCCTGCAAAGAAGAGAGCTTGAAAAAGCAGTCCAGGCACGAACTGCGGAGTTAGTAGAACGGAATAACCAACTTTCAAATGAAATAGAAAAAAGAAAGCAGTTCGCCGGAGAGCTTCAGGTTTCACGAAACCATATGGAAGCAATCATTCGAAATGCAGTTGATATCATTTTGCATGTTGATCGCAATGCGCGGATTCTGTTTATCAATCGTTCAGCGTCGGACTACGACACTCAAAAAATTATTGGTAGCAGTTTGTATGAATGGATACCGCCTGGCAATAAAGGAATGATCGAAACGGCATTGCAGAAGGTCTTTGATAATCAAGAGCATGTTTCCCTTGATATACCAGGAATCCTTAGAACAGGAGAGCAGGTACTCTACTCGACCAGATGGGGGCCGATTTATCATCAGGAAGAGGTCGTAGGCACAACAATTGTTGCCAGGGATATTACTCACGAACGTCAACTGGAAGAAGAGGCCAAGCAGCGATTGGAGGAAATCAGCCATCTGACACGATTGGGGATGCTGGGAGAAATTTCAGCAACAATTTCACATGAACTCAAGCAGCCCTTGCTAGCGATTGGCAACTATGCAACAGGGTGCCTGCATCGAATCAGCAAACACAGTATCGATGAAGGCCAAATCACTGAAATCCTCCAGCTCATTGCAGAACTTTCTTTACGCGCAAGAACGATTGTTCAACAGACGAACGAGTTTGCAGCAAAGAAAGAAATTATGCTTGTGCTTGTCAGTCCACAGGAACTGCTAAAAAAATCGCTGGAACTTGTGCAGACTGAACTGGATCGCAAAGACATTCTCCTGAAAAATGAATTGGATAGTTCTGTTCCCTTGATATGCTTTGACTTAATTCAAGGGCAGCAAGTGATTGTCAACCTTTTGTTAAACGCAATTAAGGCGATTAGTAATAGTCACAAACAGCAACAACATATTATCACGGTTCGCTCGGCATTAATCGAAGACGATTTAGTTCAAATGACCATTTCGGATACTGCTGACGGTATCCAGGAAGGCGATAATGAAAGCCTGTTTGACATGTTTCACAGCAGGAACAAAGATGGTTTCGGGATAGGGTTGTCGATCAGTCGAAAGATTGTCGAGAACCATGGCGGGAAACTACGTGATCTCCAAACTGGCCCACAAGGTACAACATTCGAAATGATTCTTGCAGTACGTAGTGATTGCCTCTGCGATGATCCGACAACGAGCACCATTGAACCTGAGGCAGAATAAAGTCTTGACGACACTTCTCGATTAATAACGACGCGTTCTTCAAATAGAGTTGCTGCGCAGTATTTTATTGAGCTTCTCAATATGATAAACAAGGTAGATTGCTTATCACCAGATGGCATGATAGCCCCCGAGGAAGTTTCCTTGGATCATAATTAAGACAAGGAGTGTTGAATGAATCAGGAAACCACAATCTTTGATAAAATCCTGAGTCGAGAGATCCCAGCTGAAATTGTGTACGAAGATGATCTCTGCCTGGCGTTTAATGACATCAACCCGCAGGCTCCAATCCATATACTCATTATCCCTAAAAAGCGAATCGCCTCACTGGCTGAAGTCAAGGACGAAGATGCTCCGCTGCTAGGGCATCTTCTGCTCGTGATTTCTAAACTCGCCAAGCAGGTTGGACTGGAGTCCGGCTATCGCACAGTCCTGAACACCGGAACTGATGGGGGACAGGACGTTTATCATCTACACTTTCACTTGTTGGGAAAGCGAAGCCTGAATTGGCCACCTGGTTAGTCTTGAAGTTGCTGTACTAGTCCTACTAGATTAAATGCTTAAGATTGTTGGGATATGATTTCCTGGCGTCGAAGCCAGCGTAGCCGGTATCAACCGAAGGAAATAGAATAAACCACGGAGACGCAGAGGCCACAGAGAAAAAATCGGATGAACCTTATTTAACTCCTGAACGATATCAAGCAGAGCCTGGCTAATTGCCAAGCTCTGCTTTTTTATGCATCAACACAAGCAAGGCACCGCAATGGCTTGGAAGAATCTTGTTTTCCAGGTATTGATACGGAATCCGCAGGATTAGTGGGTCTATGATCACTTCTTTCGGCGAGGTCTTAATTAATTTCAAAACAATTCAATTAAGGAAGCCACCTATTTAATAAACATTAAAACAGCCTGTTGTTGTGAAAATCATTGATTTCGAAGTCTGGTCGAGACGATAAGACGTGATAAGGCAATTTTTACTGTTGGGGGAAATGTATCATTATTTTAGATAAAACGGATATTCATCCTCTAAAAAAAGCCTATTGAAGAATTACGAGTAGCTCGACAACAAAGAATTCTTAAAAATGAGAGATTCTGTTCTAAGAGCAACAGGTGATTAAAAGTGCTTCAAGTTTTTCCTTTTCTTGCTTGCATGGAAGTCTCCTCAAATTAAGTATTTTGTGAGTTTAAGACGACCCCGGCAATTACTAATTCAGACTCTATTATAAAGTCACAGGGCGCATGGAAGACGACATTCTCCAAGGATTTCTTGAAGAGAGCTGGGAAAACCTTGGTCAGCTCGATACCGACATCGTTGCCTTCGAAAAGGATTCGAGCAACGAAGATCTGCTTGCCAGTGTGTTTCGAACGATTCACACAATCAAGGGGACTTGCGGGTTCATTGGATTGAGCCGGATTGGCGCAGTGTCTCATGCAACTGAAAATGTTCTGGGGCAAATGAGGGACAAATCCATCGAACGGTCCTGCGATGCAATATCGGTTGTTCTTCAAGGCATTGACGCCATCAAAGAACTGATGAAAGGCATTGAGGAAAATGGCGAAGAGCCAGACAAAGACAATAGCAATCTGATTTCCAACTTAGAGCGAATTGCAAATGGTGAAGATGCCGGTCCATTTGCGAACAATGGCACTTTAGAGGAAGTGGAGGCTCCTGCTCCTGCTCAAGAAGCTTCTAATGCGTCTATCGATACAACCAATTTAGTAAATGACGCCGGAGAAATTGACTTCAACGAACTCGATGAAGCAATTAATAAAGCAGCTGCCTTGCATCGCGAAAAAACTGCTGAAAAGAAAAAGGAAGAGAAGCAAAAAATTAGTATCGGGTCAAATGCGACTGTTCAAACACCAGCAAAAAAGGCAGCTCCTGCGAAAGAGAAAAAAGAAGCCAGCGGCAAGAGCTCAGCTCCCGAGCTGTCAATCCGTGTGAATGTCAACGTACTGGATCGCTTGATGAATCTGGTTGGCGAACTGGTACTAGCAAGAAACCAGTTGCTGCAACTTTCCAGGGATGATGAAGAATCTAAATATGCAGCTCCTATCACTCACCTGAATCGTGTCACAACAGACCTTCAGGAAGGTGTGATGAAAACCAGAATGCAGCCGATAGGCAACGCTTGGAGCAAACTCCCGAGACTGGTTCGGGATCTGTCTCGCATTACCGAGAAGCAAATCGATCTGGTGATGGAAGGTGAAGAGACCGAATTGGACAGAACCGTTCTGGATGCCATCAAAGATCCGCTCACTCATATGGTTCGCAACTCAGCTGATCATGGAGTGGAAACAGCGGACGAACGTCTTGCAGCTGGTAAATCTGAAAAGGGAACCATTCGTCTGAATGCTTACCATGAAGGCGGTCATGTGATCATCTGCATTGAAGATGATGGAGCAGGTATTAATGCAGAACGTGTTCTGGAAAAGGCGATTACAAACGGATTAGTCACCGAATCCGAGGCTTCTGCCTTAAGTGATTACGATATTCATCAGTACATTTTCCATCCCGGTCTTTCCACGGCTGAAAAAGTCAGTTCGGTGTCTGGTCGAGGCGTTGGAATGGATGTTGTGCGAACAGAAATCGAACGGATTGGCGGAACCGTTGATCTGATTTCAAAACAAGGGCAAGGCACAACGGTTCGGATTAAAATTCCTCTGACTCTTGCAATCATCTCTGCACTCGTTGTCAGGGCAGGCGATCAATCGTTTGCGATTCCTCAGCTGGGAGTTGTTGAACTTGTCCGTCTGACTTCTGAGCAGCGATCCCGGATAGAGCGAATTCACGACAAAGAGGTCTTTCGATTAAGAGATCGATTGCTGCCTTTGTTGAAACTGACAGATGTGCTTCGAACGGACTCTTCTTCTATTGAAGATGACGACACAAATATTGTTGTTGTTCAGGTTGGTGAAGAGCAGTTCGGACTCGTGGTTGATGAAGTCTACGACACGGAAGAAATTGTTGTTAAGCCTGTGGGACTGTTGCTCAAAGATATCGCAATTTACCAGGGAACAACAATTCTGGGCGATGGGCGAGTCATTATGATTCTCGATGTCACAGGGATTGCTTCTGACTTCGGTACTCTGATCACAAGTAGTGGATCTCGCGAGACGCATGCCGAGGAAGATCGAGCCGAAGCATTGGATCTCACGAGTTTGCTGGTTTTCGATGCTGGGCAAAATACGAAAATGGCTGTTCCTTTGGCTTTGGTTTCGAGATTGGAAGAGTTCCCACGAGAAAGAATCGAAGACAGCAGCAATGGTCCCATTATTCAATACCGAGGCCGTCTGCTTCAGTTGCAATCGATCAATGGAGACTTCCACAGTTCACAAATAGACCCACAACCTGTGATTGTCTTTACTGATGGCGATCAATCGATGGGATTGTTGGTTGATGGAATCCAGGATGTTGTCGACGAATTCCTTTCGATTGAAGTGCAATCACAAAAACAGGGAATTCTTGGAACAGCTGTGATTAATGGTAAAGCAACCGAAGTCATTGACACTCAATACTACGTCGAGCAATCAGATCCCAATTGGTTCCGAAAATCTACTGTGTCACATCTGAGTCTGTTAATTGTCAATAGCTCACCATTCTTCCGCCAGATGCTCACTGCATCAATGCGGGCAGAACAGTATCAGACGTTGGCCGTTGAATCAGCCAAGCAAGCTTTGAAAACGCTGGAATCAGACAGTTATTTTGACGCCATTATTGTCGATTTCGACAGTGGGCAAGACGATACTGGTGATTTGATCGAATGGATTCACTCTCGTCATCAGACCAGCAAAACTCCTGTCGTTGGACTTTGTTCTAATATAACACCACCTGTGCAACAAAGTGCTGACGATTCGGGCTGTGACTCGCTACTGGAAAAACTAGATATTCCCACATTATCTCGTGAAATTCAACGTTTGTGCAACCAAAAGAAATGGACACAGGAGGCTTCTGCATGACTGCAATTGCAAATAAAACAGGTCGCTCGAAAAAAAAAGTGACGACAAATCAGTATGTTTCTTTCTGGGTTGATGGACAATTACTTGGCGTGCCCGTCAGTGACGTTCAGGAAGTCCTCAATGCACAACATATTGCCCGAACTCCCAGGTCCAAGCCGGAAATTGCTGGCTTGCTCAATCTGAGAGGGCAAATTGTTACTGCTGTCGATTTACGAAAAAGTTTAGGTCTCCCTCCACGGGAAGAAGACAAAAAAAGTATGAATGTCGTTCTGCGATTTCGCGGGGAATCATTCAGTTTGCTTGTTGATGAAGTGGGCGAGGTTATCGATGTGGCTTCCACTGAAACCTTACCTGTCCCACGGACATTAGATGCTCATTGGTTAAAAGTCACCACGGGAATAGTACGTTTGAAAGATCGTCTCTTCATTATTCTTGATGTGGCCGCTGTACTGGGACTCTCCTAGTCAAAAATTCGGTTTTATGGTTCAAGAGTAGAACTCATAATTTGTAACTTTTCAAGTTCTTTGAAGTAGATTATTTAGGGAAGCGGGGGCCAATAACGTGTCATTAAATGTACCATTATTACGATCATCGTTTGAACTTGTTGCGCCCCAGGCAGACCTGTTGGCTCAAACGTTTTATCAGACGTTGTTCGAAAATCACCCAGAGGCCAAGCCGATATTTGATGGCGTGGCTATGGAAGAACAGCAACAGAAATTAATTCAGTCACTGATTGTGATTGTCAAATCACTTGAACAACCTGAAAAGCTGACGAAGTTCCTGAAAGAACTGGGAGTACGTCATCTCGATTATCAGGTTTCGAGTGTGCATTATCCATTAGTACAAGAATCTATGCTCATTGCGCTGGAAAAAGTTGCTGGCGATGCATGGAACAAAGAACTTTACAATGCTTGGAACGAAGCACTTGAAGTAATTAGTTCCATCATGATTGAAGGAGCTTCCGAGGCGACTTCAACAGCAGCGAATTCAGGTCCGCCTGTTCAAATTGCTGAAGAGATCGACGATGAAATTATCGCCGAAAACTCGGAGATGCTTTACGAAGAAAAAACTGTGCAGCAAGGTGTCAAAGAGCTTGCTGCTGTATCTGCGAAAATGGGATCCGAAGTTAGTTCTTCTGGTCCTGCATACGAACCACAAATGGAATCTGTTAACCCTAGTACCCCGGCGAATTCATACGCCAAACAGGAGAATGAAATAATGGCTATTGATTCAGTTTCACCGGCAAACCAAGGACAAGTCTCGCAGTCGGTCAATGAAAGTTCAATTTACTTCACGATGATGGAAGATATTCCAATCAACGTGATGATGACCGACTTGGACCTGAATATTACCTATCTCAACAAATCCTCTGAAAAGACGCTTCGAACTCTGGAGCAGTACCTGCCCGTTAAGGTTGAAAATCTCGTCGGGACCAACATCGACGTATTCCACAAAAACCCAGCCCACCAACGATCGCTTTTAGCCAACCCCAATAACCTGCCGCAAAAAGCTATTATTGAAGTAGGTCCGGAAAAACTTGATTTACTTGTCACCGCAGTTCGTGATGATGCTGGGAATTACCTCGGGCCGATGGTTACTTGGTCAGTTGTTACTGAGAAGCTAAAAAACGAAGAACTTAATAACGATTATTCTTCTCAGATTGAAGCTGTCGGTACAGTAATGGCAGTCATTGAATTTGAGATGGATGGCACAATTGTGACCGCCAACGATAATTTCCTGAGCGTATTGGGGTACTCATTGAATGAAATTCAGGGTAACCATCACAGCATGTTTATTGAACCAGATTTTGCTGCCGGTGCTGAGTACAAAACGTTCTGGAAGCGATTGAATGATGGAGAGTTTATCGGCGGTGAGTTTCTGAGGATAGGCAAAGGAGGCAAGGAAGTTTGGATCCAGGCCACTTACTACCCGATTAAAAATCTCAACGGTGAAGCATTTAAAGTTGTTAAGTTCGCAACGGATATTACAGAACAAAAAAAAGCTGCAGTAGTTGCTGATCGTGTTCAAAACATGATGGATAACATTCCAATTAACGTCATGATGACGGACCTGGATTTGGAATTGATCTACATGAACCCAGCTTCGACAGAAACTCTACGGTCAATCGAAGGGTCTCTTCCGGTCAAAGCCGATGATATGATTGGCACCAAAATCGACGTCTTCCATAAGATGCCTGAAATGCAACGCAAGTTATTGGCTGATCCTAACAATTTGCCACACCGGGCAAAAATCCAGTTGGGTGAAGAGCATCTCGACTTATTGGTTTCTGCTGTTTACGACAGTAAGAAAAACTATCTCGGACCGATGGCTACCTGGTCGGTTATTACCGAAGATATCAAAATGGCTGATGATTTTGAACGGGATGTTAAAGGTGTTATCGAAGTGGTCACGTCTTCTGCAACTGAAATGCAAGCCAGTTCAAGGAGTATGACCGGCTTGGCAGATGAAACTTCCAAGCAGGCTCAAATGGTTTCTGCTGCCAGTGAACAAGCAACAAAGAATGTTCAGACTGTTGCTTCCTCTGCAGAACAACTCAGTGCATCGATTGCAGAAATTGCTCGTCACGTGCAAGATGCCTCTCAAATGACTGCCCAAGCAGTTCAGGAAGCGGATCGCACCAACGTAACGATTAAGGAATTGAGCGATTCCAGTGAAGAGATTGGTCATGTTATCAAAGTGATTACTTCAATTGCTCAACAGACCAACCTGTTGGCATTGAATGCCACCATCGAAGCTGCCCGAGCTGGTGAAGCAGGTAAAGGATTTGCTGTTGTTGCTAATGAGGTCAAAGAGCTTGCTCGACAGACTGCAAAAGCAACCGAAGAAATCAGTCTGAAAATTGGAGCGATCCAATCAGCCACCGGGGGTGCGTCTGCCGCGATTGAATCGATCAGTGAAAACATCGGTCGTATCAACGAAATCTCCGTGACGATTGCCTCTGCTGTTGAAGAACAGACAGCTGCAACAAACGAAATTTCCCGTAATGTTGCAGAAGCAGCTGCTGGTACACAAGAGGTAACCGCAAATATCACCAAGGTTTCTTCAGCAGCCGACGAAAGTGGTAACGCCTCCAGCGACATCCTGACCGCAGCAGATGGACTGGCTAAAGAATCTGTCAACTTGGACGACGTTGCGACAGGCTTCTTGAAAAGATTACGAAAAATGTAAGATCAGCAAAATGCTGAGCTTATGAACGAGAGATGAAATTGCTTCAAGCGAACCGTTGAAAAACGGTTCGCTTTTTTTTGTCGAGTTTATTGCGACAGCGGGATTGCCGGAATTGCTTTGTGTTAATTTTGAGCAGCACTCAAAAGGCTACTTCACTGCACAGATTCGGCATGTACCATTCCAGAGAGGATGAAGCTAGTAAATACCGTGAATGATAACGTGAATAAGGGGTGGCTGGGGCGTCAATCGATTGCTGAGCTGTGTTTGCAGATTATGGATTGCATAAAGAAAGTGGTTTTGGCCCCAGATGTTGGATACTTCTGGGGCCATAACCATTACCTGTGAGGT
>JAESQE010000480.1 GCA_016765335.1 Planctomycetaceae bacterium | reverse complement strand
TGATGGGATTCGATACCGTTGTTTTTCTAGGCAACGAATTACCTTTGGAATATTTGCTCGTTCCGTTAATCGGCATCGTGGTGTTGCTGTACGGGATGGTTGGTGGATTGGAAGCCGCTTATTATACCGACTTAATTCAGGGGCTGTGTATCATTTTGCTTTCGTTGATCCTGATTCCTTTCGGGTTACAGGCATTGGTTGAAAAGTTTGGTCCGGAAGGGGCAAGCTGGTGGCTAGGCTTCAAAATTATGCACGAGCAAATACCCAAAGAGCATTTCGATATTATTGGTTCGACAAGTACGAGTGAATTCCCCCTGCATCGAATCGTGGCAGTGGTCATGATTAATCTGGTTGGTATTGTTGTGCAACCGCATTTCATTGCCACCGGTGGCGGTTCTGCAAAAGATGAAACCAGTGCCCGGATTGGTTTAGTATTCGGAAACTTCCTCAAACGATTCTGTACTATCGGTTGGGTCTTGACTGCATTGATTGCATTGGCTTTGTTTGCAGATCACCCCGAACTGGCCAACGATCCAGATAAAACCTGGGGAGTCGCTTCCCGTGAATTGCTTGGGCCAGGCCTGCGAGGTTTGATGCTTGCCTGCCTGCTGGCGGCTTTAATGAGTAGCGTCGATGCTTACATGGTTGTGGGGTCAGCTCTTGTGGTCCGTAATATTTATGCTCCGTATATCAACTCAAACGCTACTGAAAAACAGTATATAAATATTGGACGTATGTCTGGTGCTGTGATTGTTATCGGCTCCATTCTCATCTCGCTTTCGATGATGAACATGCTCGAACAACTGGAATTGACCTGGGTCTTCCCGGTTTTATTCGCTGCTCCATTTTGGATCGGAATGTATTGGCGTCGGGCAACAACTGCTGCCAGTTGGATTACCGTCAGTTTTTGTGTGCTGATGTTTTTCGTGATTCCATTCTTAGCGCCAAGATTAAACCCAGCGTTGACCACGAATTCTAAGTTTCTCACAACAAATCAAATCGTTCTCACGAGCACAACCCGGGCAGCAGCTCCGACAGATGTCGCCATTCGTAAAACTCAAATTAAACTCTGGAAACAAGACCAAGGCCCGCGCCCTGAACCGTTGCAATTAGGGAAATTGTTCACAGTGGATTTGGTTTCTGGCGGTAAAAGTGTCTTTTGGTCTGGAGGAGTTGCCCCGATTCAGGAAAATGTCAAACCGATGCCCGTTGGCGAACCGGAACGCATTGACGATCAGACAACTCAAACCGTTCTGAAGTACGCAGATGATGTTGAGCAACAAGGGGAAGGTAACTTTCGTCTGGAATTCCTGCTTTATCAAATTGCGGGAATCGATTTGTCGAAAGTCACAAACGCCACGTTGGCAACATTAGAACTTCCGCCAAAAATTATTACGCCGTTTCTGGTCATGATTTTCTTCAGCTTGTTGACCAAACCGAACAGCAAGGAAGCATTGGATCGGTACTACGCAAAAATGAAAACTCCTGCCCACAAAGATCGTGAAGCCGATCTGATATTGCTGGAGAAATACCTTAACGATCCACAAGCCATGGAAGCCAAAAAACTGTTCCCGGGCACGTCACTGGAATTCCAAAGGCCGACCAAAACGGATGTCATTGGTTTCATAGCATGCTTTATTGTTTGTTTTGCAGTCATCGCGGTAGCCATTTTGTTATCAAAAATTGGTGCCTGATAATTTATGGTATTCTAATTGGTATTGTTGTTGATTTCATTGTTTGTCAGATTCATTAAACAGCTTGTGATTGGGATTTTATAATGCATAGCAATTTTCAATTTTCTTCTTTTCACTTGATACTCAAGTGCAGTTTGTTTCTTGTTTTTGCGGGAGCGTTTCTCTCTGCAATTCCTGTTTATGCCGAATTTCAAGCCGGGGCAGTTGTCGTTGATGTAACGCCGATCAAGTTACCTGTAATTGTTAACGGCAGCATGATCAGCAAAAAAGCTAATAAGATCAAAACGCGAATCAATGCTCGGGCAATTGCCTTGTCTGATGGTAAAACTCGAATTGCAATTGTTGTCGTCGATAGCTGTATGATGCCTCGTCCGTTGTTGGATGAGATCAAGCAAGCTGTTTCAAAGAAAACGGGAATCCCCACAAATCATTTACTGATTTCTGCAACGCACACGCACACGGCTCCTGCGAGTATGAGCTGCCTGGGGACAGATTTCGATCCGGATTATGTCCCTTATCTTAAGATCAAAGTAGCCGAAGCGATTGAAACCGCATTCACAAAACTTCAGCCTGCCAAAATTGGTTTCGCAAAAGCTGAAGCCTCAGAATTCACTGCGTTACGACGTTGGATTATGCGTCCCGGAAAGCTCGCCACCGACCCGTTTGGTAACCCGACCGGTCGTGCCAACATGCATGCGGGAAGAAATTGGGAAAATGTCACGGGAGAATCGGGTCCAGAAGATCCAGACCTGTCGTTGATTTCAATACAGTCGCTGTCTGGCAAACCGATTGCGATACTCGCTAATTTTTCAATGCATTACTACGGCGATAAAGATATCAGTGCTGACTACTTCGGATTGTTTAGCGAGGGGCTGAAAGATAAAATTGGAAAGGATGATCAATTTGTTGGCATTATGTCTCATGGATGCAGTGGAGATATTTGGAGACGTGATTACACAAATCCAGAGGGGTTTGATGATAAACAGACCATTGAGCAATTCGCTGAGTCTTTACTTGGGATTGCGTTACAGGTTTACGAAAATATTGAATATCGAGCAGATGTCGATTTGGAGATGGCTGAACGTCGAATGACACTTCAATATCGTGTTCCTGATGCACAACGACTCGAATGGGCCAAGCGAATCGTTGAGAAAATGGGAGATCGGCTCCCCAAGAATACAGCTGAAATTTACGCCCGCGAGCAGGTTATACTTCATGAACGTCAAGAAACCGAAATCGTTTTACAGGGAATTCGAATCGGTGATATCGGCATCGCAACAACTCCCAACGAAACTTATGCAATTACCGGATTGAAAATAAAAGCAGCCAGTCCGCTGCCTCATAATATTGTGATCGAACTAGCCAACGGTGGCGACGGCTACATCCCTCCGCCAGAACAGCATCTGTTTGGCGGTTACAACACCTGGGCAGCTCGCTCTGCGGGTTTGGAAGTGACAGCAGAACCAAAGATCTCTGAAGCCTGTATTGAATTGTTGGAAAAGGTAGCTCATAAGCCGCGGCGAGATACCAGATTAAGCCAGGGAGTTGCAGCCAAAGCGATTGCAGATTCTAAGCCAGACGCTTGGTGGCGATTAGATGAATTCTCTGGTCAAACCGCAGTTGATTCCAGTGGCAACAACCGGGACGCAGTTTACGAAAGCAGAATTACCTATTTCCTGGAAGGAGCACGCTCCGAATATTTCTGTGCAAATGGCGAAAAGAATCGAGCTGCAATGTTTGTTGGAGATCGCTTGCGAGGACGAATCAATAATCTGGGAGATAGCTATTCGGTGTCGCTTTGGATGTGGAATGGAATGCCCAACGATGGTCGCGATGTTTCAGGTTGGCTGTTTTCTCGCGGAAGAGACAACGGACTTGGCCCTTATTCAGATCATCTGGGGATCGGTGGAACCAGCGGGAACACAGGACGCCTTGTCTTCCTGCATGGCGATGACCTCAAAACAGTTTCCGC
>JAESQE010000479.1 GCA_016765335.1 Planctomycetaceae bacterium | reverse complement strand
ACTCGGTGTTCTCTGTGTCTCCGTGGTAAATATTATCTGTCTGCTTTTAGACTTCTTCGATAATAGCCAGTTCATTATTGATCAGGTCGATCATTTGTCGAAGTCGTCCGATGTCTTTGCGGTTGAATTGGAATGTTAATCGTGGGAGATCAGCCAAGTGAGTGTCGTCTGCTTCGAGGTGATGCACGGTCGTTTTTTCAATTTGACCCGATTCACATAACGAGCCGAACTCTTCGTTGAGACGTTCTACAAATTCATCCGAAGGTTCCATGTGCAGCCGCAGGACTAGTTTTCCTCGCACGTACCTCATGCTGTTGTAAACGCTGTAAAACTTCATCACTTCCTCGACAGCGTCATCCACGTTGTCTGTGATATGATACAAAGAGGTATCTTCGTCAGAGATCAATCCAGCATCGAGCAGTTCCTTATGAACTAAACGGTCCCAGTCCTTCCAGTACTGTTCTTTAGGATCTCCGATCAGCACGATAGGCATCAGGTCTCGCTTGCCGGTTTGAACCAACGTCAGCGTTTCCATACATTCATCAAGTGTGCCGTAGCCTCCGGGAAAGATGACAATGGCATGAACTTCTTTGACGAATAGTAATTTTCGTGTGAAGAAGTATTTCATATTCACAAGTTTGGGATCGTCGCGAAGAATGTGGTTTGCTTGCTGTTCGAAGGGAAGCATGATATTCAACCCCATCGATTGGCTCGCACCGGCACCAACATTGGCAGCCTCCATAATGCCCCCGCCTGCACCGGTCACAACGTACCAACCTTCGGAGGCCATCCGTTTGCCATATTCCACAGCCATCTGATAGTTCAGATCGTCTGGCTGGCATCGGGCAGATCCAAATACCGAGACCTTGCGGTTTCTACGATAGGGCGTAAAAACTTTGAAAGCGTAACGCAATTCTTTGATTGCACTGGAGATAATTTTCAAATCGCCTTGCCGGGCACCATCTTCTTTTAGTTTGTCAGCTGTTTGTTTGATCTCATCAATCAGTCGTTGAGTTTCAACAGCTTGAGGACTGATAGGCTCGATGTAGGACTCGACTACGTCCTGAATGACAATTTCTTCGGAGAGTTGCGGGCTGGCGTGTTTTCGCTTTTGTTTTCGAGACATCCTTGTGCTCCTTGTGCATTAATACCGAATACGCAAATGCGTACATTCCCTGAATAATCAAATAATCAACTCGACAGATTCAGGACAAGGCGTTCAAGGCTTCTTCACGGTTATCGTAAATTGCCCAGAGTGTATCCAAAGCGGTGATGCGAAGCAGTTCGACAGCCATTTTGTTCGCTCCACACAGCACCAATTCCCCGCCATTGCTTTTCACAAATTTGTGACACCGCAGCAGTAAAGCCAGGAAGACAGAACCGAAATAGCCGACTTCGCTCAAATCGACAATTACTAGCGGGACTTCTTGCTCTCTTAAGGGAGCCATAATAAGGTCGGCTGCCTGTTCGATCAGATCCCAGTTCATCGTTTCGATATTGCTCGCTGGAGTCACAACGACAACATCGTTGTGCCATTCCAAACGGAAGTCTTCCTGGTTACTCATAGTATTTATAATTTCAGTTTAGGTAGAGTAGGGAGGATTCCGGGATTTGTCTGATTACCCCGGTGAAACAGTGTTTGGAACGCAGGGAACATGTGTCTTTTAATATCAATTTCGGCAGTGAGCAGTCCTTGGGTGAAAAAATACCGTCAAAGCCTGATAATGTCTTCGGTTAAATTATAAGCAATCACTTCATTCCGGAGAACCCTCAGCCATTTCTTTGCAGCAGATTTTTTTACGTTTCAAGCAGGAGAGAGAACCAGCCTTTAGAGATCCCTTTCTGTTTTTTCTTGTTATTGAGCAATATCAGGATTTCGCGACAGGCCAGAACATAATTGTTAGACTGCGATCGTCTGAATTGAAACAACAGGACTTTGATCGATGAATGCTTGAGGAGACTTGAGAAATATGACCAAGAAGTTTGCATGGATGGCTGCGGGATTGTTGGTGATGATTGCGATTGCGATCTTTTCTGTCTGGTTGCCTGCTCCGTTGAAAAAACTAGGATTGTTTTCCTGTTTACTCGGGGCCATTGTGGGCATGATCCTTTGGCAGCTTAGAGAAAAAATATGTTCTGAAAATCAGACAGGCGATTCCATGTTTGTCTTGCTACTGGGCGGACTGGCAGAAACTGTGCGTATATATGAATCTTACCGAGTGCATCTGACAATACAGCAGCAGAAATTGATCGAGAAAATGCAGGAAGTACCCAGCATCCTGCAACCAGAATTAACAAAGAACATTCAACATAGTTTTTCTGATTTTCTCCTTTTGAGGTACTCAGCGATCTCTGTGGGACTGGACCAGAAGATTGGCTCGTGGGGAATTTATGGTCTATTGACAGTAGAAATTATTCTCGCGGCCACAGCTGCCTGGTACGCCTTTCGATACTTCTCAATCCAAAACACACAGGAACAAGAACCAAGCGAGCCAACCGACTAAAACTCCCTTGAAACGAAAGGGGCCTAGCTGCGGATTTCTGCAAAACGGTCAGTGTGATCCCCGGAATTGCTTTGTGCTTATCTTGAGTCGCACGAAAAGAATGAAGTATTCATTGAGTTTGGTATAACTATTTGGTCGCAATTTTCATTCCTGCTCGTCTTCAAAACTTGGCAATTTGAGTCGCGTATGAGGCCGAAATCTCATACCAATATCAATAAAACTCCTGCGTTGCGTGACCGATTATGGCATCTCCTGCCAAATCATTGTCAATTATGGATCATACTTTTCTCAATCATTGTTTCTTCTTCGTGTCTTTGAGCCTTAGTGGTAAAAAACAGGAACCACTTAAGGTTCAAAGACACGAAGAAAATCAGCACCATCTGGTTTCGCTAACAAATTCAGAAACTCCTGCTTCCCGGATGAGTTTTTCAGGATCGACTAATTATCGGGTGCAAATAAAAAAGGTCTCGGCTTTCCGAAGAAAACCGAGACCAACTATGCAACAGACACTAGCAAGTGCCTTGCTAATAACCTCGTGCTGGATCACAGAAAAACCAGTTCCGAAGAATGGACCTCTCTAGAGGCGATCCTGACGAGACGGTGGCAACCGGGCAACAGCCCGCCGACCGTCCGCCCGTGTTAAGCGGTGCCACCTCCTTGGCTACAACAATAATCACTTGTCACATCACCACCTCCCTTCCATTTGAATCGAACAAGTCGCTTCGATCAGCAAGCCTCTCTGACCCCCTCACGACAAAACGCTCACCGTGCTGCGTAGCACACGAACATACTACTATTCTTGTTCCCTACTCTTGATCTGGCAAGACCATTTTTCGAAAAACACAGGGTTTTCCCTTCTTTAATGATCCTCCGTAAATGCTCTATCTGAACGACACGTAAGACATTAAACAGGTTCACTTCGATGACTGATTTCATTCACTAGGGCTGTTTTTCTTCTTGCGTCGCCTGTCGAACAAACCTTGAATCAGACTGTTAATCGCTGCGGGGGCGACCTGCTTCGATAAATCTTTCATTTTGCTGGCATCGACCTGGGGCTTACTCAATGTGCCTCGGATATGAACTTCGATCTCTTGTTGCTTTAACAGGGCAAGTAGCGGCTTTTCGGTTCCTTTGATGAAATCGAGTGGGATTTTAATACTCGTATCGAGTGTTTGATCCAGCCCGACAGAACCGCTCGATACAATTTGTACTTTCCCAGCCTGGAATACAAGATGATCATGATACACGCGGTCTTCCTTGAGCATAAACTGAACTTTTTGCCTGGGCAGTTGGAGCCATTTGCTACCCGATGCTAAAAGCTGTGGCGTGGTGCTTTCGGGATTGATCAAAGTACGCAATCCCGCAATCGGAGCAGTCGCTTTTCGGATCGTAGGTCCTGGCCCCAACTTGCAGGAATGAATTTCAAGAGTTCCTTGAAGCTGTTTCGGTTCTCCGGTGCTCATGTCGATTTCCGCTGCTGCTACCTCTAACGAAAAGACCCCATCGACATCGGTTGCATCTGCAAAAATGGGAGAGACATACTTCAGCCAGCTTCTGGTCATGGAATTACTGAATTCCACATTTTTAAGAACCGGACCAGCCTCGACTCTTAGAGTTTGCTGCCCATTTCGAAAATCCAAAACCGACTTGGCAACAAACTCTCCTTCTTTACCAATCGGTATTTTAATGGGCACAATTCGTAGTTGCTCGTTTTCATATTTCGTCCACAGTTGCCCTTGATGTGAAACGACCCCGTATGCTTCAATCGTATCCCAGGTCCATTTAGAAACCGCTGAAAGTGACGGTTGTTTTTCGTTGGAAGCACCGGCTGCCTTGGCATTCTCTTTGTTGACAATTACCTTTTTGTCAAAGGCTGGGACAGCCCCGCGTATTGCAAACTCTTCTGGAGAAAGTCGTTTGATTTGCAAGGTCTGTTGTAAGTCGGGAATTGCAATTTCAAGCAGCGGGATAATATCCCCCTCGCCGGTCCCTTTCAAATCCAGTACCGGAACTGTCCCGAAATGTTCGATGCTTCCTTCGATTGCCAGGCGGCACGGTTTGCACTCCAGCTTGCATTTTTGCAGTGCAATTTGTTGCTTAACGCTATCAATGGTACCGCTGGATTGAATCAGAAACGTTCCCAGATCAACTGAGGAAACAGCAGTTTTTCGCATTTTTTTAACCGATTCCTCCGTTGGATCGATCTTGCATTGATTGAGTTTCAAATCGAGTGCAAAGTCCCCAGGTATATTCGGTAGTGTGTTATCGATCCGAAATGTAGCAGAGAGGATTTCTGCAATCAGTTGGTTCTCTTGAAGCCACTCGGTCGATTGTATATCAACCTTCCTGGCATTCACCTCACCTGAAAGTGCCAGTTTGAGACCGCTTTTGATATTCCCTGTCCATTTGCTGTCGAAAGTTGCATCGGTGGTCTGAGCACTTAAATGCAAATGAGGCAACATCTTTTTCAACCAGGGCTGAATCAACTCCAGTGGAATATTCTTTAATTCTCCTTTGACTTCCCCGCCAACTGCTTTTTTCTTTGCCAACGTAATTTGAAAACTTGCTCGAACGTTTCCCGCGGGAAGCGTCGAATCCGTATCCAATATTATCAGCGTATCGCCCGTTAAATTCCCCGATACAAAAGCTGAAGATTTTTCCAAATACATATCCAGATTTCGAAGCTCAACGGTTCGCTTGGAAACCAAATCTATCACTTTCACTTGGCCATCAATAATTTTAATCTGAATGGGCTTGGAATTGTGTCGAAGTTCGGGCCAGGTAAATTCCTTGTCTTGTTCATCTTCTTGACGAGAAAATAAATACTGCCAGTTCGTGCCATACTTGCTGATGACAAGATTAATCTGGGGTTTGCTGACCTCTAATACCAACGGTTTGTCACCAGGCCAGAACATGCGCCATAGCGGGGTGGAAATCTTGGCAGAATCGATCTTGGCAATTTCGATTCCCTGATCATCAAGCATTGTCAGCGAAGAAATCTCAATCGGCTTCCACCAGGCAAGGTCAGCAGATTCGATATCAATTTGACCCTGGAAATCTTTCATCAGCACCGAAGCGATTTGCTTGCGGATCGAAGCATTAGAGAGAATCTGGGGCAGCAGCAATCCGACTGTTACAATCGCTAACAGCAATAACAGGAACAGCTTGGGAAAGAGATACCGTTTTTTCCTGGGCAACTCTTTCGGTTCTGTAGATTTTGCTTCACTCGTTTCCAATGTCACCTTAACCACAATACAACTCCTGGAAGGGAAATATAATAACACGATCCATTTTCCGGGAGTTGGCTCAGCAAAGCAATAGGAAAAATTCAAATCAATATGGCTCGGATGCCAATCAATCTCTTCTCATAGGTGATCGTACATGTGAAATTGGATTTATCCGCGTTTGTTCATCCGCTTTAATGAGTTCTTTTTCTGGACAATTAGCTTACTGAGTTGTCGTCTTCGCGAGGTGAGATCACGCATT
>JAESQE010000478.1 GCA_016765335.1 Planctomycetaceae bacterium | reverse complement strand
CTCGGGCAACAATTTGCAAGCCAAACTTTTTGACATACGACGAACCCGCCCGCTCGGAAACATAACCCATGTACTCGCCCTGAGTGTGGTAATCATGATCCACTTGCGAAAGTTCAGTCGCAACAAGTCCCCCAGGTTTTGGGGGATCAGATGCCTGAATAGAAGAGGTTAATTCACTCAAAGAGCAAAAACAAAAAGTGATCGCAACGAAAGTACCTACGAAACGCACGTTGAACTCCCCTAATTTATTTGGCTGGGTTTATGCCGCAACATAATGACAGATAATGACTTCTGAATACTGTGCCATCAATTAGGGGATGTAAGCAAGCGTTAAATAGGCAATTTGGGTGATATTCAGCCATGTTTTGGTAATGAAGTAGTGACGATTCCGATTGAAGGGCTGAATCAACCAGAATTTAGGGAACCTCTATGAATTCAAAGGGGCACAGACATTCTTGTCTGTGTGTCGTTTGAGCATGCCTCAATTCAAGGCAGACAAGAATGTCTACCCTCCGCTCGCAATGGATTTTGAATGAATAGAGGTTCCCTTTAATCAACGGGGCTGTCAAAATTCGTTATCCGATACATCGGAGTGTTGACTTGTGGCTATCCAACCCGAACCGTTAATCTAAACGAATATTCTACCGATTTATTCCAACGCATGTGTTAATTTTGGGAGTGATGTTCTCGTGAAGCGATACTCTATTTTGTTTGTTCTCTCGCCAATCATAATGTTTTCTGTGTCCGCGATTTCGCAGGCGCAGTCAGCAGATATTGATCCCGCGGAATTCCAAAAAGTGATTCGAGCCACCGAACCGTTGACGCCTTTGCAGGAGCAACTCGGGTTCAAGTTGCCCCCTGGTTTCGAAATTCAACTTGTCGCAGCAGAACCTGATATTGCTAAGCCGATGAACATGGCTTTCGATGCACGGGGTCGCTTGTGGGTAGCATCCACTTTAGAGTATCCCATTCCAGCCGAAGAAGGTGCAGAACCTAGAGACACGATTAAAATTCTTGAAGATACCAATGGCGATGGCCGAGCCGATGTTGTGAAAACTTTTGCAACAGGGTTGAATATACCGTTGGGTATCATGCCTTACAAAGATGGTGTTGTCTGTTTCGGGATTCCGAACATTTGGTTTCTGCGCGATACCGATGGCGACGACAAAGCCGACACGAAAGAAATTCTTTATGGTCCGCTCGGTTATGATCGTGATACGCATGGAATGTGCAACAGTTTCACTCGGGGGTTCGATGGTTGGCTATATGCGACACACGGATTCAACAACCATACCGATTTATCTGGAACAGATGGCAACAAAATCCACATGGAATCTGGCAACACGTTTCGTATGCGATGGGATGGTTCGCGTGTCGAACATTATTCGCATGGTTTGGTGAATCCTTTTGGAATGACCTTCGATGGTTCAGGCGACTTGTACGTAGCAGATTGTCATACCAAACCGATCAGCTTGATCTTTCAAGAAGGGTACTATCAAAGTTTCGGGAAGCCGCACGATGGACTGGGTTATGTTCCTAATGTGATGGAGCATTTACACAATTCTACAGCCATTGCGGGGATTGCAATCAGCGAACAAGGTGCGTTTCCGCAAGAGTTTCATCGCAATACTTTTGGCGGCAATGTGATGACCAGTCGAATCAATCGAGATACACTTCAACAGATCGGTTCCAGTATCCAGGCCATCGAAAAGCCTGATTTTCTCATTTCATCAGATCCCTGGTTCCGTCCGGTTGATTTGAAGTTTGGTCCAGACGGTGCGTTGTATGTGGCAGATTTCTACAATCGAATTATCGGGCATTACGAAGTGAAACTGGATCATCCCGGTCGAGACAGACACCGGGGCCGCATTTGGAAAATTGTTTATAACGACCCGAACAAGCAACAGGCATCACCTGCACCTTCCACAGATTTTACAGTAATGTCTATGCCAGAACTGTTCGAAGAATTCGCTTCTACCAATCGGATCAGACGCATGATGGCAGCTGATTGGTTGGTGGATCATTTTGGCCTTAAAGCCGTGAAGCTTGCCCATAGCACTTTGCGGTCATCGAATCAGCCAACGGTGCAGCTACATACTTTGTGGGTTCTCAATCGCTTGAATAGTCTTTCTTTTGAAGAGCTAACAGCAGCGACGCGGGATTCGCAGGCGATGGTTCGTATTCATGCATTTCGTGTACTTACTGAATACAAAACAGATAAAAACGATCCGGTGGCGAAACTTCTTGCAACAGGCATCAACGATGCAGATCCGAATGTTCGCCGAGCAGCAATTCAAGCATCTGCCGTTCACCCGCAAGAGGCAAACATTTCTCAGTTGATGGAATTATTTCATTCAACAGATGAAAAGGATATCCATTTAAAGCACGTGATTCTGATCAGTTTACGGAATCACTTGAGGAACGAGCAATGGTTTCAAAAGACGGTGGCTTCACTATCGAGATCTGACATGACCCTGATTGCACAAATTTGTTTGTCGTTGAAGAACGAAGCCGCTGGTCAGTTTATTGTGAAAAATCTATCGGTTCTTGATGAACAACAGCCAGAAAAAATGACGGAGTATATTACGTTTGCCAGCCAGTATGTTTCTTCCGATGCTGTTGATGTACTTGTCCAGGCAATTCGAACGCGATATCAGGACAATCGAGAATTCCAAAGAGTGCAAATGTATTCTGTCAGGGATGGACTGGCAAAACGAAATCAAGGAATTCCAGAGTCGGTTAATCAATGGGCAGCTGAACTGGCAGGCATTCTGTTGGAAAATGCAAAAGGTCCACAGCCGTTGGGTTGGAGTTTTATCCCGAGTCAAGCAGCCCCATCGCAGGCGAATCCATGGAAACTGACCACGCGTCGAACTTCTTCGGATGGCAAAAAGAACACGCCGTTATGGAGTAGCTTACCGGGTGGCGAACGGGCGGTGGGAACTTATCGATCAGACAGTTTTATTCTACAGAAGAATTTCTCATTCTTTCTGGCCGGGCATGATGGGTTTCCGGATAAAAAACAGCGGGATCTTAATTTCGTTCGCATCAGAGATGCAAAAAAACACCAAATACTTAATGCTCAAATTCCGTTGCGTCATGACGTGGCTAATAAATTTTCGTGGGACACGGGTGACAAAGCAGGGTCGGAAGTTGTTGTTGAATTGGTGGATGAAAATTCCGATGCAGCATTCGCCTGGATCGCAGCAGGTCGCTTTTCTGAGCAGCGATTGAATCCTTCGCAAGTTACGATCCAGTTGCGAAAAGCGATTGATATTATCAATCGGTTTCAGCTCAAAGACTTTCAAACTGCACTTTCGGAGCGGCTTGTTTCTGGAACATTGGATCGTCAAACCTCTGCCAATGCAGCGATTGCGATTGTCAGTATGAATCCCGAAAGTCGATTGCTGGGTCTGGCAGAATCGCTGAATGGCACCGGACTGACTGCTGATTTAAGGTCGCAAATCATTACTGCGATTACAAAACATGATTCCGCTACATCGAATGAACTGGTCACCAAAGTGATGCAAGTGGCTAGTTTTAAAGAACAAGCTGCGATTGCGAATCAATTAGTGACCGGAAAAACTGGATTGCTACTTCTTATTGAGTTGCTGAATACTGGAAAGGCATCTGCCCGGTTGTTAGTGCAACCAGCCTTTGCAGAAAAAGTGGCATCTTTGGTCAATGAATCTCAGAAGTCACAACTTGAAGAAATTGTCGCCAGCTTACCACCTGGAGATGAAAGACTGTTGAAGCCGATCGTTTCCAGAAGACAAAGTTACGACCGATCCGGGGGTGATGCACAAATTGGAAAACTTGTTTACGAAAAGAATTGTGCGGTCTGCCATCAAGTGGCAGGCAAGGGGAAACAGGTTGGACCGAACCTGGATGGCATCGGCAATCGTGGGTTAGATCGGCTGTGTGAAGATTTACTCACTCCTAATCGTAACGTCGATGTCGCGTTTCGTTCGAGCACGATTATTACCGACGAAGGAAAAGTCTTTGTTGGCTTGGTGAAAAATAGCGAAGGCGAACAATGGACGCTGGTTAACAACAAAGGAGAAGTCATTCAAATTGCTAGAGATAGTATTGATGAGCAAAAGAAATCGACTCTTTCTCCGATGCCTGCCAATTTAGTGGAAGAACTCAATGACGAACAATTCCGAAATCTGATGGCCTATTTACTTAGTACTGCCAAGTCTCATTAAAAGACCAGCTCGAAACACCAGTGAGCGCCCCGAGGAATTTTGCTGCATACATTTCTGTGAGCGGCAAGGCGATAGCCTAATGGCACTTACTTTAGAAATCATGTTCGTAAACTCACGATTGATTCGATGAAGGGGTGGCTGGGCGCCAATCGATTTCGGAATTGTACTTGAGCTGTGCTTGCAGATGATGGATTGCATCAAGAAAGTGGTTCTGGCCCCAGATGTTGGATACTTCTGGGGCCAGAACAAT
>JAESQE010000477.1 GCA_016765335.1 Planctomycetaceae bacterium | reverse complement strand
TTGATGCTCAAGTGAAAGAATATATCGAGAAGAATGACAATAGGGGATTTCACGAATTATTAGAAGCAATTGAGCCTGGACTAGTTCAAATTTATGGTTCTCTGAAAAGTATCAAGGGGCATGTCACGGATGAAAAAGTGTACCTATCCACGCTGAAAGAAACAGGAAATTTGCAATATCTACTCAGACGTTATTCGGATCAATTGAACTCCAATAATAAGAGTGGAGATACATTTAAGGATGTGGAATCAATTGTGAATTCTATTCACATGTCAGTCTATCTCTTGTCTGTTTCTGCTCCAGCACTCATTGGAACACACGACCCCTCCCAGATGGAAGATTTCGTTGATGTTTTTGTAAGAAACATCATTCGAATGAGCAAATGTATTAGTCAATGTGCTCCCGGTACGACTTTACTCAAAAGTGAACTAGATGAGATGCAGGCGGAGATTGACGAGGTGCAAGGTAAGTGCTTCATGATACATTACGAACTAAAAGAACTGACACAGAAAATCAAGCAAGCAAGCAAATAGTCGCCCTAATAATTTTTTATTGTTTGGCCGGGTAGCACAGCAGGATTGCCGGAATTGCTTTGTGTTTGTTTTGGGCAGCACTCAAAAGATTAAGTTTTTATTTTGTGCAGACTTTGCTTGAAGTAGGAATATTTCGGCCTACTTTTTTTGAGGAGACTAGCCTCGATGTTTGGGGTGCCATGTCTACATCGCGAAGCAGGGTAGACATGCATGGTACATCCCACTCCAATCGAACATGCTCGCTTGGCTTCCTTTGGTGGGGTATTAACTGTTCGGCGTTCAAGGTTTCTGGTATGTTGGGATGCGGAGCTTCTGGCACTTGCGTGCCCAGGCAGGAACTTGGGCGCGAGAGTAAAGCAGGATTACTCGAATGGCTGATTGCGGTGGAACATTAAATTCAGATATCGAAAGGATTGTGAGCATTGGAAGTGAATTTTCCTACTGACACCGATGGATTCCTCTCGCAGGAGTGCCCGTCTTGTGAGCAACAATTCAAGGTCATATTTGGACAAGGGAGCGAGGAACCAATTTCGTATTGCCCTTACTGTGGATATAACGGTGAGGACTGCTGGTACACCCAGCCACAACTTGAACACATCCAGTCAGTTGTCTTTAGTACTGTCCTTGCCCCTGAGTTAAAGAAGCTTGATCGCCAAGTGAAAGGAATGTCGAAAGGGTTTCTCAAGATCGACATGAAGTCAAATCTACCTACACCCTCTGTCGTGCCTATAGATACCGATGATTTATTTGAAATATTCCACTTTCCATGTTGCGGTGAAACAGTAAAGGCTGCACGTGGAGACAACCTTTTTTGCATTATATGTGGTACTGAGATTAACATGACAGCGAGCGATTCAAAAAAAAGTCTTCCTGAGCCACAAAGGCGTCGATAAGCAAACCGTAATTGACTACAAAGAATCCCTATCGACACTAGGGTATGACCCATGGCTGGACCAAGACGCAATGCCAGCAGGCAGCGCACTCGACCGAGCCATACTTGAAGGGATGGAGGAGTCTTGCGGCGTGGTTTTTTTTATTACTCCTTCGTTCGTAGACGAAGGTTACCTGGAGTCTGAAATCAACTACGCAGTTAGAGAGAAGCCACCCCTTGATCGAACCAATTGCGTAGCTCGCGAGACATCATTTCGCTCGCTGCACTCAAAAGTTCGCAACTTTAAAACTGGCGATTCGGGCTGGGTGGTTCTGTCGGCAATTGATTATCCTTGCTCGCAGAATTGACGACCGACAGGTTCGCCCAGCATTTTGTTCATGGAGAATCAATCGGCACACAAAGGTGGGGGCAAGCACGCCACCCTATATTTTTTAAGCCACTTTGATTGCTCGCTGTGAGCTACCCGTTTCAACAAACAGGCGAGCCGGCGATGTGGCCACTTCTTAAGAGACACGGGCTGTTCCAGGCTACTTTCGATATATCTTTCTCACTATTTTCTTAATACCAGCTCATTTCCTCTAAAATACTAGTTGACATGTCGGAACATCCCGATATAGTAACATAACGACATGTCAACTAGTAAAACGAAAGAATCAAGCATGAACAGCAAAGTAGACGAATCTCAACCGGGTCTGCTCCCCATGGAAAGCCTCGAAATGGCAGCTGAGTGCTTGAGAATTCTGGCCCACCCTTGTCGATTAAGAATTGTGCAAATGCTGATCAAGGGAAATTATACTGTCGGGGAGTTGGCAGAGGCCTGCGAAATCCCTAGCCACATGGCATCAGAACATTTACGTCTGATGCAAAGATGCGGCTTTCTCAATTCCACAAAGAAAGGTCGCTTCCGATATTACGACATCGAAGAACCTCACCTCGAAGAAATCATGGGGTGCATCGTCAATCGATTTGGAGAGAACGACTCAACGCCATCGCCAACTTAAGACAAGCATCAAACATATTTTTACACAACCCAATCAATTAACTCACTGAAACGAAATAACAATGACTCAATCAATCACTCCTCAAGAGCTAAGTTCTCTCCACAATAATAATCAATCACTGGAACTCATTGATGTCCGGACTCCGGCTGAGTATCAGGAAGTGCATGTTGATTTTGCAAACAACATTCCGCTGGATCGCCTTGATGCGAAAACCCTACTTGATTCACGAAATGGTTCTGCTGGGCAACCTGTTTACGTCATCTGCAAATCAGGAAGTCGCGGACAAATGGCGTGCAAGAAATTTGAATCCGCTGGGTTTTCTGATGTTTATAACATCGAAGGCGGGACCGAAGCATGCACCGCAGCAGGGTTACCAGTTGTACGTGGAAAAAAAGTAATGTCACAGGAAAGACAAGTTCGCGTTGCAACAGGGTCTCTTGTTCTGCTCGGCGCAGTGCTGGCATTCACAGTCAGTATTAACTGGATTTTACTGTCTGGACTTGTGGGGGCAGGACTAATTTTTGCAGGCATTACAGATACGTGTGGAATGGGAATGATGCTATCGAAAATGCCTTGGAATCAAGGCAAAGGCTCATGTAGCACCTAAGTAGGACTCTCTTCCCTCAAGGGGCACAGACGGTTCTTGCCTGTGCCCCCGCCTCTAATCCGCTTTTGTTTCAATTCAGCTCGACCGCTTTGATCGACAGTCCACGTTTGATATTCAGGAGAATTCACTGTGAAAATTATTATTATTGGAGCTGTTGCAGGAGGAGCATCCGCAGCCGCACGTGCCCGTCGACTTTCCGAAGATGCAGAGATTATTCTATTTGAGCGTG
>JAESQE010000476.1 GCA_016765335.1 Planctomycetaceae bacterium | reverse complement strand
GGATCAGCATTTCCAATATCTTCAGAAGCAGAAATCACAATTCGCCTTGCCAGAAAACGGGGATCTTCACCCGCTTCCAGCATTCTTGCCAGCCAATAAATCGCGGCATCGGGATCACTGCCTCGAATACTTTTAATCAGCGCACTGGCTGCATCGTAATGTTCGTCGCCTTGATTATCGTAGCGAATCACTTTGCGTTGTAGCGATTCCTCAATGATAGAAATCGAAATCTGCTTTTGTGATCCGGGCTGGTCTTCTAATGAAAGCACTGCAATTTCCAATGCATTCAAAGCTCTGCGTGCATCGCCATCGGCTGTTTGTGCCAAGAATTCTAAAGCATCATCTTCAGCTTGTATCTGATGATCGCCGAGTCCTACACGAGTATCGTTTAACGCGCGTCTAAGAAGTTCAACAATGTCAGGTGTTTCCAAAGGCTGAAACTCGAACAGATGCGAGCGACTCAACAGCGGAGCAACCAATGCAAACGAAGGATTATCGGTTGTTGCACCAATGAAAATGACCGTTCCCTGTTCGAGTTCTGGAAGCAAAACATCTTGTTGAGTTTTTGTGAAGTGATGTAATTCATCAACAAACAAAATCGTCCGTTGACCAGAAGCTGTCAGATTCTTTTCGGCTTGCTGGAGGCCAGCTCGGACTTCTTTGACTCCACACGAAGCCGCATTCAACGCGATCCACTCAGCTTGTGTTTGATGTGATATCAATTGAGCAAGGGTCGTTTTTCCTGTCCCGGGTGGGCCATAAAAAATGAGTGAGCCTAACTTTCCCGTTTTAAGTAGCCGGGGAAGCAAACAGCCTTCCCCCAGAAAGTGCTTTTGCCCTGCAAATTGATCCAACGAAGTGGGCCGCATCCGCGCAGCCAGGGGCTGAACACTTTGCCGATGTTTTTTCTCCATCTGGTCAAACAACCCAGCCATATTCCATCCATGAGCACGTGCCAGGGTTTACCCCAAAGCAACTGCAATTTAACAAAAGTAAAAAAACTCAAAGTCGCAGCTTCAAGACATCAAATAGAAAAAAGAAAAGTAACCGCCCTGCCGTTCAGACGAAATTTGTTCTGTACCCGCAATTTAAGGTGGGAATCTCGAATTAAGGTCACTCGAACCGCGCCTTGGCGGTGCCAAGCTTGCCTAATCTTAAAAGTTCCCGCGGTAGAACTCGTGGGGCCAACAAATTAAGGTCCAGCATCGAACAGGGCAGATACTTTACACTCTGTCATATATGCTACAATCGTTGCAGACCGGACACAAGGACTTGTTTCTCAATCTTGCGAGGCATTTATGAACAATAGACCGCCTGACGAATCCAAACCGGGGCAGAACGAAGCCGATCCTGCTTCCAAACCCTCAAAACCAGAGGTAATCTCGCCCTTTATTGAAGCATTTCGCATGCTTGCACACATCACCACAGCGATCTGTCTGATGTTGATTTGTGGTGGAATCGGATATACAGTCGATTATTATCTGGAAATTAAAGGGGGTGTGATGCTCGGATTTCTGGGTGGAGGAACTCTTGCGATCAGACATTTAATTGCAGTAACCTCAAAGACTCCTTGATTGACTGTATTACAATAGAAAATTCTTTCGAAAGCCAAGCGATGATGACACCACTTGAAAGCTTAATCCAAACTGGTACCAAACTTTGGCTAGATAGTATTGATCCCGACCTGGTTTTAGAAAACCGAGCACTGGGCGCGACCGGTGCCACTTCGAATCCGATCATCGTGACCAACTTATTAAAAACCGGCCGATTTGATACCGAGCTGAATTCACTTCTGGGACAAGATTTATCAGACGATGAAGTCGCCTGGAAGATGACCGATCAACTCGTGAATCAGGCTCAGCAAGTTTTTACGCAAGTACACAGCGACACGGCAGGAAACGATGGTTACGTCAGCTTCGAACTTGATCCGCTTCTGGAGGACGAATCTTGCCCATTAAGCGTGGAGGAGAAAGCTGCGAAGTATGTTGAACTGGCAAAGAAATGGTCCGCCGGGCACACCAATCGCATGATCAAAGTTCCTGCGACCCCGGGCGGTCTGGCTGCCGTCGAAGAAATGGTTGCAGCAGGCATCACGCTGAATGTCACACTCATTTTTTCTGCTCGACAATACGAACTGGCAAGAGACGCTGTCTGGCGTGGAGCACAGCGAAGAAGTGACCCGCAAAGTTTGAAATCGGTCTACAGTATTTTTGTCAGCCGGATCGATGTCTACACCGAAAAGCACGTTGCAGACCTTTCCGCTGAAGCCCAGGGAGAAGTTGGCATCGTCAATGCGAAACGTATCTGGCAGGAGAATCAAAAGTTTTGGGCAGATAAAAATCTTCGCCTCGACCAGGAAATGATCTTTGCGAGCACGGGTACAAAAAAGGCTGAAGACCCCAAAGACAAGTACGTTTCTGCCCTTGCAGGATCGGATATTCAAACCAATCCGCCCGATACCAATGCTGCGATCCAGGCGATGCCGGGGAAATTGATGACTTCACAGATCGATCAACTTCCTTCCCAAGACGTTTTGGATCAGATAGATCAACTCGTTGATTTTCAGCGACTGGAAGAAACTTTGATGCAAGAAGGACTGAAAAAGTTTGCTGATCCTCAAAAAGCATTGCTGGCATTTATCGCAGAAAAGCGTGCTTCGCTGGAAAAATCCTAAACAAGCTTTCATACTAAAGGCCTCGCCTGTTACGAAAACAGTTTAGATAGAGGCCTTTAATATGACCAGCCCCGAATTACGATTTTCAAATTTACAGCCACTCACTGCTCGGCTCTGTCAAGCAGTTCTCATGATTCCCATTTGCACTTGTTTTGCAATGTTGGGAATTCTTAGCCTTTGCACAGAGACTGCCAACGCTCAACCAGCTTCGCGGTTGCAGCCAACCCCATCGGATGAAATACAACTCGATCTGTCCGTGGGAACCATTTCCAGCTTCACCCGTTCCAACTGGTGGCGGACCACGCGAGATTACAACACGAAGTATCATCCCTGGACACCTCCGGGTTCGTTAGAAGCCTGGAAAGCTGAAGCTACTCGACTGCGAACACAAATCCTGGTTTCTCAGGGGTTGTGGCCGCTGCCCAAAAAAACACCATTGAAGCCAGTGGTTCACGGAAAGATTGACTGCGGCGACTACACCATAGAAAAAGTGTTCTTCGCATCACGGCCCGGCTTGTATGTTTCGGGAAACTTGTATCGGCCCGTAGGATTCACTGGAAAAAGACCAGGCATTCTTTCTCCGCATGGTCACTGGAAAGATGGTCGATTTTATGATGCCGGGGAAACGGAAGCCGCCAAGCAAATTGCCAGCGGAGCAGAAAGCAACGCAGTCACAGCTCGGTCGCCTTTGCAAGCTCGCATGGTGCAGCTTGCCAGGATGGGGAGTGTCGTTTTTCATTACGACATGATCGGCAACGCGGACAGCCAGGGACTTGATCATCGTACCGCTTTCACAACGGCTCAGGACGGACTCTGGTTACTGGAATCGATGGGTCAGCAAACCTGGAATTCGATTCGTGCCTTGGACTTTATTACTTCATTGGACGATGTTGACCCCCAGAGAATTGCTGTCACCGGAGCAAGTGGCGGCGGAACACAAACCTTTGTCCTGTGCGCGATTGATGATCGCCCCGCGGTTGCAGTTCCTGCGGTCATGGTTTCCACTGGGATGCAAGGCGGATGTGCTTGTGAAAATGCACCGTATCTTCGCCTGAACACCAACAACATTGCATTCGCTTCACTGTTTGCCCCCAAACCTTTAGGGCTGACCGGGGCAAACGATTGGACCGTGCAACTGGAAACACGTGGCCTGCCAGAACTGCAACGAATTTATCGCTACTACTCAAAATCGGATAACCTGGAAGCCTGGGTCCATCCCGAATTCGGTCACAACTACAACGCAGTTTCCCGCAAGCATATGTACGGCTTTTTGAAAAAACATTTGCACCTGGAAAACGCCTCCATTGAAGAACGCCCCTTTGATTCAAAGACTCCACAGGAGTTGACTGTCTACAACGAGTCGCACCCACGTCCGACAGATACAGCCAACCCGACGGCACTGCGAGGAGATTGGATCGCTGAGTCAAACTCAACCATTGAGAAACTCCTTCAACCAGAAAACAAAAAACAGTATCAGAAAATTGTTGGTTCAGCATCGAGAGTGTTGCTGGGGGGAGAAATCCCTACGGTTCAAGATTTAAGCATTTCAGCTGCTCAGCCCGTCGATCAACCAGTTGGAGCAACTCTGCAACAGCTTTTCATTGCTAGAAAAGATGATGCAACAGTTGTGCCTGTTTCGGTATTGGCTCCATCAAAATCGAGTGGCGATGTGTTGTGCTGGTTCGATCCACAAGGATCTGCTTGCATTCAAGACATGTCCCCGGAACGCGCAGCGATGGTTGCTGATCTTCTAAAAAACGGAACAACGATTGTCGTGGCTGACATTCGCGGCTTTGGTGCCAACCGTCCGTCGGAAAATAACAATATACCACCGGTCAATGCCCGATATTACGGTTACACATTCGGATACAACCTGCCTTTGATTTCTGAGCAAGTCAAAGATGTTTCAGCTGTGTTGGTCGGTATGCAGTCACGACTAGAAGGCTCTCGATTCCGCCTGCTGGGCACCTCCCAGGCAGGGCCTTGCGTGCTGCTTGCTCAGTCGATGTGCTCGGACATTGTTGAAGAAACCGAAGCAGACCTCAACGGAATCGGCTTAACCGCAGTGGATGACATACAAAGCGATTTGTATCTGCCAGGGGCATCAAAATACGGCGGCTTCGCGGGATTAGCAGGAGTGACTCCCTGCCAGAAGTTTACACTGCACGGCGTCAACGAGCAACTACAAAAAGAACTGGCCCCATTAAAAGAACACGTCAAATCGCTGGAATTAAAACCAACCAACTGGAAACCATAATCGCCTTGACGATCAATACGGAATGGTAAATTTCCACTCAGTGTGCGAATAATCCGACGATACTGAGTCGATCCTGAAAAACTCTTTTGGAGCTTGGCAAGCAGATCAATCGACTCTATCCCGAAGTGAAAGTGATCTATACCTCTGGATTCGCTTCGGACCGCATCGAAATTCTTGCCAAATCTGATGAGTTTATTTTTCTCGAAAAGGGAGGATTAACAAGTAAAACAATTCAGCGAATCCGAAAAGTACTGGACGATGATAAACCTAACATCAATAATCATCCGTTGAAAAAGTAATACCAACAATGCACTTCCCTGCCGTCATTCGCATTCTTGTATTTGCTTCATGATCGCGAATCGCTTGCTGGATCCTGATGATAATAGCCTGAGAGGATGTCATACAACGCCGGGTGTTTCTTCTTGAGTTGTAGTGCGCGTTCGAAAAAACATTCCGTTGCAACAGCAAAGAATTCAGCCAGATTGGTCGCACCGTAACAATCTAAAAGTGTGCGGCGAGAACGTGTTTGGCAAGCTTTTACGAGTTGGTTGTATTCTGAATTCAAAACAGTCTGCCATTGTTCATACTGCTGTTTGCTTTCCATCAACGGCGTTCCATCGGTTGATCGACCATTTAACATATCGAGTTGATGAGCGAACTCGTGAAACACAAGATTGTACCCATCGCTATCTCGCCGACCGCCTTGTAGAACATCGTCCCACGACAAGATGATAGGACCGCGGTACCAGGCTTCTCCTTCTCTTGCGGAGTTGCCTACGGTGACCACTCCGCCTAGCCCCATTGTCTTTTCCGATGCAATATAAGCTGTGGGGTACACAAGTATTGACTTCACGTGATCGAAGTACTGGTTCTCCATGCCAAGGACCAGCATCGCAGCTTGAGCAGCAATGGTCACCTGAACCTCTTCGGTGACAACAAAGCCCTGGCAACCTTCCCAATACTTTTCTGCAATCAAAATACGCAAATCATCTCGTAGTTTTTGTTGCTCGGGCAAGCTGAGATTTTTGTAGAAGAATACGTTG
>JAESQE010000475.1 GCA_016765335.1 Planctomycetaceae bacterium | reverse complement strand
GAACCAATTTCCAGAGGTTCTCTAGTACGATTCTACTTACTTTTCGATTCAATAAACAATCGTTCCAGCTCCTGATTCAGGATTTTTCCTTCGGCTTTCAAACTCACGACATTGCCTTTTTGATCAATCAGAATGCAAAGTGGGATACTTGAGACGCCGTAGTAGACTGCGTTAGGGTTCTTTATGCCCAGTGCGTCAATTTTTGTACTAAACAGTTGTGGCCAAGGCAGCTGCATATCATCAACAATTTCCCGGGCACGGTCCGCGGAGTCGTCCATGCTCACGCCGATCACTTCGAATCCCTGATCATGATAAAGATGGTATTGCTTCATAATGTTAGGCATCTCCTGCAAACAAAAATTGCACCAGCTCGCCCAGAATTGCACAAGCACAACTTTCCCTTTCAGATCCTTCACATCAAAATCTTCACCAGCCAATGTTTTTCCAGTCAGTTTCATAGGTCGCCCAGGCAAGCCCATGCGACGAGCAGCACCAAAGAATTCCGTTGCAGTCTGTTTCAGCTCTGGCGACTTTGTTTTGCTCAACAGCTCAGCAGTCTCTTGGAAGATGTGTTGAGCAGACTGATACTGCTTGACCTGTTCAAAAAGGTGACCAGTAATCTTTGCAATCTGTATTTCCCGCTCTGTTATTTTCCCTTCCGAAAACAAAGCGATTAAATCTGACACAAACGCGGTTCGCTGTTGCTGATTCATTCTTGGAATCTCACTTAGCCTGTTGGAATGGACGATCAACTTCCCTTCCCGGGCAACGAGTGGCCTTTTATCATGTTGTAATTCTTGAGCCATCGCCACCGCTTGCAAAGCAGCCTTGGTATTTCCGGTACGTGAGAGAACTCCCAATGCCTGCATTTTATTCCGCACTGCAACCACTGCTGTTTTCCCATCAGCGTTCGGGTTCGCAATAATCAAATCGGCAGCCTGAATGATGTGGCCCAGCACTGCATTCATCAACAGTTTTTCTTGCTTGGTTGTGTCTGCTTCGAAGTTGATTTCCCAGTCATGCTCAATAATCTCAAGCAAGTCTGCGGGCTGAGAATCCTTATTAATGACAGAGAGTTTCAGAACTTTCTGCGGGGTTTGGACTTCAGGCTCCTCACACAATCCCACACCAATCAGCATGGGATTGAATACAAAAACAATGGACATGAAACCAATCAAAAGTGAATTGTACTTAAACATCTTGGGACTCTTTCTGTTTACCATTGGGTTTCACGAATTTCTTGCACCGTGGATCAAGGGAACCCCTATGAATTCAAAGGGAGCACAAACATTCTGTGTCTGTTTCGTTTGAGCATGCCTCAAATGAACCTCTATTAATTGAAGCCTAGAGGTTCTCGAATACAGCTTGGTCATAAAAAAATAGTTCATAACCCCCCTCTAACTCCCCCTTCCCAAGGGGGAGAACCAATTATTAGTGGTTCCCTTAAGCTATTCTTACACAAGACAAATGAATTAACAGGCCAAAACGGAATTTCGCTGAACGGGTCGTGACTTCTGATTCTCGACCAATCCTTTTAGACTTGTACAATTCCAGCAAAGAAACCAAACTCTCCAAAAATCAACTTGTTTTATATATTGTCATATAAATAGATATCATAGCAAACTCAATTAATACTTGTGCAAATCGCAACCAAATACGCGGATGCGTATCAGGGAAGACAATCATGACAGACCTTACCGATAATCCTCTGCTCCAAAATCCAGGATTACCTCGTTTCGACCAAATCACCCCTGAGCACATTGAACCAGCGGTGACCCAGCTTATCGAAGCTTCAAACACAATTTTAAACAACCTCGAAACAAATGCTGTCCCTGAATGGGACGCGATATTCGGTCCTCTGGATCAAATGGACCAACTTTTTGAGAAAACATGGAAACCGGTCGGGCACCTGCTCAGCGTTAATAATTCGCCGGAGCTGCGTGATGCTTACGAGAAAGTTTTACCCGAGTTGGTCCAGTTCGGCTTACGTGTAAGACAAAGCCAGCCCGTTTACCAAGCTGTCAAAGCGATACGTGAATCCAATGACTGGGACAGTTTCAGTTCTGCTCGCAAAAGAATCGTTGAGCAAAAACTTCTTTCTGCAAAGCTATCCGGAATTGGCCTGGAAGCAGAACAGAAGGATCAGTTCAATCGGAATTCGCAAAAGCTTTCTCAACTGGCCACCGAGTATTCGAATCATGTTCTTGATGCCACCAAAGCCTACTCATTAATTATCTCTAAAACTGACGACACTGCTGGTTGGCCCGCAAGTCTGAAAAACTTAACGAGCCAATCCTACAACACAACACGTGAAGAAAATGATCCGGAATCCACACCTGAAAAAGGGCCTTGGAAAATCACTCTGGATGGACCAATCATTCAACCGTTCGGTCAGCATTGCCAAAACCAGGAACTCCGTAAGCAAACTTATTGTGCCTACATTTCCCGAGCTTCCCAGGGAGATCTCGACAATACGCAATTGTGCAATGACATTCTCCAACTGCGAAAGCAGCAGGCACAACTTCTGGGATATTCAGACTACGGTCAGATGAGCCTGGCAGAAAAGATGGCTCCCGATGTTGCAGCCGTTCTGGAGATGTTCGACACATTACAAAATGCTTCCACCGAACCAGCAAAGCAGGATCTTATCGACATCCAGCAACTGGCTAAAGAAAACGGTATTGCCGAACCTCTGAAGCACTGGGATATTTCTTTCTGGACCGAACGTCTGCGAGAGCAACGGTACGAAGTGACTGACGAAACACTGCGACAGTATTTTCAACACGAACGGGTCTTGCAGGGACTTTTTGACCTGATCAATCGTCTGTTCGGAGTTGAGGTCCGTCCGGCTGATGGCGAAACTTCCGTTTGGGATAGCACCGTAAGATTCTTTCATGTTTATGATCAGGATCAATTGATTGCAGGGTTCTATTACGATCCCTATTCGCGTCCCGAAAACAAACGAGGCGGCGCCTGGATGGATGATTGTCAGAACCGCAGAAACACCGACCAGGGATTACAGATTCCGATTGCCTACCTGATATGCAACAGCACTCCTCCGGTAGGTGACCAACAAGCGTTGATGACATTCCGGGAAGTTGAAACCCTGTTTCATGAATTCGGTCACGGACTGCATCATATGCTTTCTGAAGTCGATGAACCCGATGTCTCCGGCGTCAATGGAGTCGAATGGGATGCGGTCGAACTTCCGAGTCAGTTTATGGAAAACTGGTGTTATCACAAACCAACGTTGCTGGGGATGACGGCTCATATCGAAACGGGAGAACCACTTCCCGATGACCTTTTCCAAAAAATTGTCGCAGCTCGCAATTACCGAGCAGGCTCCAATACGCTTCGACAATTGACATTAGGCATGACAGATATGCTTTTACATACCGAATACGATCCTCAGGGGAAGTCATCCGTTTTCGATGTCCAGCGACAGGTGATGGAGAAAACGTCTGTGCTGCCGATGCTCGAAGAAGATCGTCTGCTCTGCTCCTTTCAGCACATTTTTGCAGGAGGATACGCTGCCGGTTATTACAGTTATAAATGGGCAGAAGTTCTCGCAGCTGATGCTTTTGCAGCCTTTGAAGAAGCTGGGCTAGATAACGAGCAGACAATCCAACAGATTGGAAAAAAACTGCGAGAGACGATATTTGCCAACGGAGGCAGCAAACATCCCATGGAATTGTTTAAAGAATTTCGCGGCAGAGAACCAGACCCGCAAGCACTACTCAAACAATGCGGGTTGCTCAAATAGCATTACCAAAACAGCTCAATTGACCGCACAGGCTTAGGCTTGTGTGGTCGAACGAATCAATTGATGCACCAGGCAACTAATTGAAGATGATTGGCTGAAATTTACCCATCGGTGGAGATTCTATCTCGGGCGGTTCGGGCAAGTTTTCAAAGTCTGGGCCGTATTGGTCAAACTCGAGTTCAGGAGCTCCTGATATTTTGTAAGATTCCAACATAATTTTCAGTTGAAGTTCACCCCATTGATTAGCCCGCAAATCCATTTCTGCAAATTGAACCGGGCGGCTCAAAACGCGAGGATTAAGCTCTACCCGCTGCGGTAAGTCTTGCGATGAGGTATCGAAATCAATTGTTGTTGGATTTGTATCCATCGATTCGGGACCGCGTAAAACTATCATATAATTCCAGTCAGCGTACACGTTATGTTCGACATCCCACCAAAGCATTTTTTGCAGGTCATCAACATCCTCACCGCCAACCAGTTGAATGAAAGGCTCGTTAACCGGGCCAATAAAAAGGCAGTCTTCTGAGCGAATACGAAAATCGACCGCCTGCTTAGGCATCGTCATTCCCAGATCTACTCGCAGCAATCCTCCATTAATAACCCCTGCGACCTGAGAAAGCCGAATGCTCCATTCTTCTCGGGTAGTGCTCATATCGTTATCGCCGGTGTAGCGAACCAGTGCACCATCGATGGCGATCATTGATTGTCGAATTTCAAGAGCAGCAGAAGCCGATGTTTCAACATCGATCAGATCAGTTGCGCCTCGCAATACACATTCTTCAAATTCAATTTGCCCCCGAATTTTTTGGGCAGCACCATCTAAAACCATTTTCAATGGCGAGTTGACCAGCCTCACCATCGAAGTATCTTCCTGATAGTCGCTATCAATTGTCACCGTGGACTGCCTGCAACGTAATTTCCCTGGACCTTCAATCGTAAAGAGTGACCAGGGTTGCGTTGTCTCACTAGAATTCACGACTTGAATATCGACATTGGAGAGAGTCAGCGAACCACCTTGAATCTGGATCATTTCTCGATCACGCAACTGCAAAGACGGACCTGTACCGCCGACATCAAACTGTAACAGCAATCTCGACCCCTCAACGGTTCGCAATGTGACTGCCTTATCGATAACTCGCAACTGGTAAGCCCGATAAACAATGTTCTTCCCCTGTTGGGGAGCGTATTCAATAATGCCGCCATCATTTACAGTATTCAACGCGGTTTCTAAATCAACCGAATGAACAATTTCCTCATTGCCGGCTAACACACGAAACACAGCATTGTCGTCAATTGGCCCAACACTCAAAGGATTAGGAAACTGCATCTTCTCAGGCACATCTGTCTTCTCACTGACGTTTGAGCTAGTCAGCTCAGATTCATTCTGAGATGAATTTTTCTCATTCACTGGAGAGCTATTTTCCACCTCACCATGCATCAGATCATTTTTCTCAGGCAAATTGCCCAAGATGATTGGAGAAGCCCAACTGGGAACTCCTACCCCATTCTTACTATCCTGATCAAGTAGACTTCCATCAGGGAATACTGGCCTAATGCCTGGAAGACCGCTTGTAAATGGATTTTTCCCCGACAACTCATAAGCCGATTCGTCTTCGGGAAATTTGGTAATAGATATTGCTGACGATTGGCTCCATTGGTTTTCATCCGTCTGATTAGCAGTCCAGTAATCAGAAACAATCGCAACCGAACATGCCATAACAAATGCACCCAGCCACCACCAGATAATACTACCGGGGGCACTCGCAAATGTTGCGGATTGTCCATTCTCCCAGGTAAGCCCATCAGGATGCACAGGACGCAATCCCGACTCAGAAGCCAAGGCAAGTAAATCGTGAATGAGAGATTGAGGTGATTGATAACGGTCTTCCGGATCGCTGGCCATCATTTTCCGGACAATACGCGCCAACTCAGAGGGCACTTTCGAATTTTTTTCTCTGGGATCAGGAG
>JAESQE010000474.1 GCA_016765335.1 Planctomycetaceae bacterium | reverse complement strand
CGTTCAGTTTAATCCACTTCCGTTGGTTCAGTGGGACATCGATTTGATTGAGCATTTGCTTCCTGAAAATTTGCCTCGAAAACAGGTTGTCAAGGAAATACTCGGATTTATTTTACAGGGATTGGAAAGTGATGATTACACGACACTACCGGCTTGGAACCCCATCATTGTTGAGCAGCATGTTATTGTTTCCGGGTTTGGCACCGTGGCGGCTTTTTCTTTGGCCGATGGATCGCTGCTCTGGAAATCATCAACCAGCGATCGTGTCCTTGAATATTTGCAGAGCGAAGAGTTGCTGACCAAACTGCTTGGTGATGCCTCACAGAACTTGCTCGACTACAAGCAATATTTACTTCAGCAACTTGTAGCCGATGTGACCACCGGAACATTAAGTAGTGACGGGGAGTATGTTTTTGCAGTCCGGGAATGCGGGGTTGTCAATGCTTCACGTTCGCAAGGTTTTATGCAAACGGTCAATGAATTATCAGCCGTGCCTGGCTATGCGAATCGCCTGTGTGCATTCGATGTTCAGTCTGGACGAATTCAATGGGAAGTGGGTGGATTGTACGGCGGGAAAAACCAAGACTACTCGGGGCATTACTTTTTAGGCCCGCCTGTGGTCATTGATAAAAAAGTATATTTGCTTTCTGAAAATGGCGGGCAAATGGTCATCAGCCAGCTCAGCCCCCAAACCGGCAAAGCATTGTGGATGCAACCATTAGCCATTCCAGAATCAGAGATCATTAGTGATCGTCCTCGCCGGCTCGCTGGAAGCTCTCCTGCTTTTTGCGATCCCTTTTTAATCTGTGCAACCAATTCAGGAACGGTGGTTGCCATTGATCTCACAGCCAGGGAATTAAGTTGGCTTTACACTTATATTGAAAAGCCGGTCGAAAAAAACAATGCATTTACCCAATTCGGCAGGCAGCAAAGAAGAGGAGCAACTGGGCCAAAATCGGTTAATTTTCTTTCCGGTTCGCGTTGGCAAGATTCCGTCCCGTTGGTTGCAGGGAATTCGATATTGTTCACGCCGGTGGACAGCAACGATCTGTTCTGCCTGGATGTTCTTACCGGAAAGCTTCTTTGGTCTGAGCATCGGCAAGATGGCATGTTTATTGAAGTGGACGATCAGGAAAATGTTCTGATTGTTGGTAAGCATAAAATGCGATCGTTGAAGTTGGCGGATGGTACGTTGAACTGGGAAGCTGCAATGTCGCAGTCGCCTGCTTCAGGCAGAGGGGTGTTGCGTGGCGATGTCTATCAGTTGCCCACGGTGCGAGATGGTTTGCATACATTTGATTTGGCTTCGGGGTCGCTGCTGGCAACAACCGAAGAAGCTCTCTCATGGCAACATCCTGAAACAGGAACCGCAACAGCTTTTCGGGCAGGTAACCTTACCGTCTCGGCAGATCAATTAATCACCTTGCGAAATGGTCGGTTGATCGCGTTGCAACCTTTGCATCAGGCGATCGATCAAATCGAAAAGAAATTGTTGAACAATCCGCAAGATGATCAGGCTCTTTCGATCACAGGACAACTTGCGTTGCATCGCGGGGATTTGCAAGCGGGGTTGAACTTGCTACAACAGTCTTATCGCATCAAGCAATCACCTGAAACAGCTCGGCAAATCACCAAAACATTGCTTAATGCGAATACGGATCAAATTGTGCTCAACGATAAAGACATCGAAGAGCTGGCTCAAATGATGGTCGCAGCTGAGCATTCCACAGAAATTGTCTTCCGTTACGTCCGGGCACTTCAGCAACATCACAAACCGGTTGAAGCCTTGAATGTACTGCGAACTTTGCTGGCATCGCAGCAGAAATCCAGGGAATATGTTTCGATTTCCGCAGAACGACGGGTTCGAGCCGATGCCTTGGCAGCCGGCGCCATGAAAGAAGTCTATGCGTCTGCAAACCAACAGCAACAACAAATTCTGAGAGAAGAATCGCTTCGCTTATTCGAGCAGGCTGCTGATGCGAATCAACTTGCAGCATTACAGCCCTTTGCGTTCGACAAACAGTTGTCCGAACAGTTTCGCCTTGCGATAGTCAGAAAACTCGATGAAATGAAATCACCTTTGCAGCTGGAAAGACACTTGCTCTGGCTTCGATTAAATGGTCAGGGAAATCATCAAGCGGAAGCAACAGCCCGGCTGGCTCGTTTGATGCTCCATCATAAAAAAACAACTGAGGCAGCCGGCTATCTTGCAGAATTGGCAGCGGTTTATTCAGAGACGGTTTGTCTGGATCAACAAACCGGCAAGCAATTGCTCGAAAACTGGCAGCTGAAATATGAAGGCCTCAACAAAAAAGAAAATGGCAATCTTCAAGGTCTTGTTCTCAATTCAGAATACGATGTTTCGACCATTGAAAACGATTCTACTGGTAACCGTTATCAGGCTGCACCAAAGTTAGAAGTCAAATCGTACCACCCTTCTGGAAGCACTTGGCAATACTGGGATTTTCATATTTCCCGAGCAATCCCCATGCTCGTTGCCCAATCTCCAGACAAAGCAACGCAATGGAGAGTTTCTCTGGAAGGGAAACAATTGGAGAGAATCCAGAATTTCTCGCTGCACAGCCAGGGACATTTTGCTTTGCTTTGTAGTGATCGTGGTTTTATTGGGATGTCCGGATTCGATCCACCAATCGATCTTAAGCAGCCAGAAGTCGAGGATAGACACCTTCTTTGGGACAAAACTTTCAGCAGTCACCCTGGAAGCAGTGAGTCTCAACAATCTGCTTTGTTGCCAACTGTTGCACACGAAATCATTGGGCCTACTCCGTTAATGAAATCCTGGGCAGAGGAAGTCGGGCAACTTGCCCCGTGCTACGATCACAAACTGGTCTATCGACTTGGTACCAAAATCTATCTCAGAGAAGCAGATTCGGGAGAACTTTTATGGGAACACCAGACCCGTTCGTCGATCCCTGTACTTGTCTGGACTGACGGAAAAGCTGTCTACAAAATTAATAACCAAACCAGGAGCATCTCGCAATTACGTCTGGAAGATGGCAATCCAATCGGCAAGCTGGATCATTTCCCTCAGCATGATGACCTGCTCGCGTTTCAGGGAAGCATTGCAGTGCTCAGGCATAATTTGAATCCCGAACAAGGCTTTTTGATTGGGTATCATTTGGAGGAGCAACGCACTGCGTGGAGGATTGAAATCTCTGCAACGACTTCGTTGACATCAGCTGGAAACGGGATGCTGGCCCTGTTTGATGTAGGCAAACAAAAATTGATGATTCTCGATCCCACTCTCTCCAATCCGGAGGTGTGTCAAGTTGATTCGCCTCATGGCCTCGCCTCCGACTTGTTTGTGGTCTCTGACCCGGCAAGCTGGTACATCCATTTTAACAACGACCCCAAAACCTCGATTCAGCCCTTGGTGTTTCAGTCGAAACAAAATATAAATGGACCAATGATTGCGATCAGCAAGTTGACAAATAAAACCATTTGGTCAAGCAAACTCGATCAACTCCGCTGGCTGCCACTGCAACCAGCCGGCTTGCCTTTTCTCATGTACGGTGCATTAGTTATCGAACAAACTGTCGATGAAAATGGCGAACAGCAACGAAATTATGCCCCCCAACTCCAAGTGATACATAAGGGGACCGGAAAAAGCATAATCAAAATGCCCAAGGGGATTTTCGGTCAACTCATTTCGGCAGACAATAACTTCCAATCCAAAGAATTCAAACTTCAGTTCACCAAGAAAACAATGATCATCAAGCAGAAGCAGCCATAAAGGTTCATAGAGAAAAGACAACTTTGAAAATTGCTCACATAATTACCAGGCTCATCATCGGAGGGGCACAGGAAAATACCGTTCATACGGTCGAAGATCATATCAGTCAGTATGACGATGACGTCACATTAATGACTGGTCCTGCGATGGGACCGGAAGGGAGTTTGATCCCGCGGGCACAAGAATCCGGCTGCAACTTAATTATTCTGGAAGAACTTCGTAGATCGATTCATCCGCTGCGAGAACTGGCAGCTTATCGCAAGCTGAAACAACATCTTCGAGAACTCAAGCCAGACATCGTGCATACGCACAGCTCTAAAGCAGGAATACTAGGACGGAGGGCAGCTGCTTCGTTGAAGATTCCGTGCGTGCACACCATCCACGGAGCTGCGTTTCATTACGGTCAGCATCCGGTTTTGTATCATACCTATAAACTGTCAGAAAAAATCGCTGCTCGCTGGACCGATCACTATATCAGTGTCGCCAATGCGATGTCCGAGCAATATCTGGAAGCTGGAATCAGCGTTCCGGAAAAGTACACAACCATTCATAGCGGCTTTGTTGTTGATCCCTTTTTGGCACCACCTGAAAATCGAGACGCTCAAAGAGAAGCCTGGGGGCTTACGCCAGAAAACGTTCTTATTGGAAAAATCGGAAGATTGTTTCCGCTCAAAGGACACGATTCGATTTTGGCGGTTGCAGGGGAAGTGGTTCGTCGTTGTCCGCAGGCTCGTTTTCTGTTCATTGGAGATGGGATTCTTCGTCAGCAATTCGAAGCAGAAATTGAAGCGGCCGGTTTGCAGAATTATTTCATCTTCACTGGACTGGTTCCACCCACTGAAATTCCTCAGTTGATGCACACATTAGATATTCTGGTGCATACCAGCCAATGGGAAGGGCTGGCTCGCGTGTTGCCCCAGGCGTTGATTACAGGAAAACCTGTCGTCAGTTTTGATATCGATGGAGCCAAGGAAGTGGTCATCAATAACGAAACCGGATTCCTGATTCCCCGCAACGATTTGGAGGGCTTAACAAACGCAATGGTTCAACTGGTGGAAGATTCCAAGCTTCGAAACCGGTTAGGAAACACGGGCCGCGATAAGTTTACCGATTTGTACCGGCATCAAACGATGTCCCGGAAAATTCGCGAAGTTTATCAGCGAGTCCTCGATTCCCAATGAACCGCTTGATAAAATAATAGCGATGGATGAAGAACTTAGTGAGTATCGGGTGGCTGAGGACGCAGCCGAGCGAAGCCCCCAGATTCCATGGAGGCCTGTATTGCCACGACTCTTCCTCTAATAATTCAATTGAAATAAGGATTATGATTATGTCTTTACGTACTATTTTTCTGTTGCCGCTATGTTTGGTTTTACTTGCTTGTTCTTCAATTGCCAGTGCAGCTGATTCTCCTTTGACGCTTTCCTGGTCCAAGAACTATTTAAGGATTCATGGTAAGCATCTGCCCGGCGGCGAAATTGAAATCCATTATCTGGAAGCGTACTGCAAAGCCGGTTCCACCGATCGTGACTGGGGAAAGACTCTCATCAAGCACAAAACCGAACTCGTTTCGATCAATGCTGACAAAACGCAGCTGAAACTGAAATGCAACCTGGAAGATGGCGTGCAGGTGTCTCATATCATTACTGCTCACAAGGATGAAATCGATTTCCAGGTGATTGCAACCAATCCGACTAAACAAGCTTCGCAGGCACATTGGGCACAGCCTTGTATTCGCGTTGGTAAATTTACCGGACACACCAAGCCCGATGAAAAATATGGATACATTCAAAATAGTTTTGTCTTCATCGACGGGAAGCTGCAGATGATGCCGACTCCGGTTTGGGAGATGAAAGCTCGTTACATTCCGGGTCAGGTTTGGGCTGCTCCGGGTGTGAATCGAAACGATGTGAATCCCCGCCCGTTGAATCCACAAACGCCTTCGTTCGGCATCATCGGATGTTTCAGTGCAGACGACAAACTGATTCTTGGTTCCGCCTGGGAGCCGTATCAGGAACTGTTTCAAGGGGTGGCTCGCTGTGTCCACAGCGATTTTCGCATCGGCGGCCTCAAACCGGGCGAAACAAAAAAGATCCGCGGCAAACTTTACCTCATGGAAAACGATGTCGAAGCGATGCTAAATCGTTACAAAAAAGATTTCCCTGAGCAGCTATCAAAAAAGTAAAGTGAATTGACGCAGGGTCTGCTGTGCGGACCGCGGGGGTGGGGTAATAGATGCTATAGTGGCAATGATCTCATGAGGTTGTAAGTCACAATTGGCCTGCACAGCAGACCCTGCGATGCTGATGAATCAGGAGGTGGAAGGTGATGGCTCAACTGAACAAAAAAGCCGGTAGGCGATTGAAGTATTTAATGATCATCATCTTTGTGTCACTTTTTCTTGGCTATTACTTTCTTTGTACAAGTGGACTACTTCTTCACCAAATAATCAAAGAGAATTACGGTAGACGATTAATTGAAGTAGTTGTGGTGTTTCAATCTAGCCGCAATGTTGATGTTGCTATTGAAATGTCATTCAAGGAAGGCTACTGGGATGCTTATCACTCCACATACGCAATGATCAAATGTCTGGAGAATTGCTCGCCACCTGATGAGGAGCGGATTGTCAATCGTCTCAAAAGCCTGGAAATGACCCGAATCACGAAAACAATCATGGCATGATACATAATGCATTGAGAGATCGTGGTTACCTTGATGTAGCCGAGTAGGGCTTACTCCAAATTGAATAGCTGCTGAGTTTCGTACCTCAGCCACAGCCCACGTGATTATCGTGTTTGATGGTCAGGACATTCGTGTTAGATCGCGTGATCTGTTGATTTCAAACGTGCCAGCATTACATTAGAACGGAGCAATTCGACAGTTGAGACACCGCAAAGCAACAGTGTAATTATTTGGTAGTCCTGATACGATTGGTTACCCAAAAATGAGTTCGCCAGGAAGAAAGCCGATGCCATGCCAGTGACCACGGTGAGGGCGACATTGATAAACACCTTTCCCCGCAGTTGCTTCCAGGCATGTGTAGACAAAGCGTTACGTGCAGTCTGGTTAGCAACATCTCTTAGGGAACTAATATCATCCGCCATCGCTTCCCGGTCTACCGCTGTAATCGGAGTTGCAGGCAATTGATCGATAGAGCCTTCCTCTTCCTGCTCGTTGGATTCTGTATGATTCAGAATTGCCGTTTGATCTTGCTCAGATTCGGAAGACTGGTCTTGATTTGTGGAGTCTTCTGAATCCTCAGTTTCGAAAAGCTCCTGCTTGTTACCTGTTCTAGCAAAAAGATTCTTCATATAGCTTGCCATGGAATCAGGATTAGCTGCATCTGAAACTTCTTCAACCTCTTGAACTTGGGCCGTCTCTTGCTCCTCAGTTGCCATAGAGGCAATCTCTGGTTCCGCTTCTTGAGGTGACTCGACTAAGCCGGCTTCTGCCTGGGAAGCATCGAGATCGAACATTTGTGCCAGCTCGTTACGCAAATCATTAACATCATCGGCTTCTTCTTGTTCGGCTTCTAAAGATTCATCAACACTCTCGGACGAATCGTCGGTGTCTATTGATTCTTCATCCGCAGCTTCTGAATCTTCATTGAAAATGTCGGGTTCTGAAAAATCTGTTTCTTCTTCGAGTTCAGGGGCGTTCTGTTCCTGGGCTGATTCGCTGTTCTGCAACATTTCTTCTCGCGATTGTTCAAGTTCTTCGCGTTCTTGAGCAAGATCTTCAAGCTGTTGCTGTATGTCTTGATCGGCTTGTTCTCGAACTTCTTGCAAATCTTTTCGAACTTGTGAAAAAGCCTCTTTCTCGATTTCGACTTCTTCTCGAACCGCTTCAATATACTCTTTTTCTGATGCGATTTTCAGCAACTGCTCATCAATGTCTTGTTGTTGCTCAGCAAGTTGCTCATCTTGTTCGTTAGTCTGCTGCTGTTGCAATTGTTCAAAATCTTGTTGCAAAGATTCTGTGCGACTTTGTTCCTGCAAAAGAGCTTCCTGGGCAGTAGCCAGCTCCTGAGTACGAACTTCCTGCGTATCAGATAATTCCTCCGCAGTTGCCTGTCTCGCCTGTTCAGCTTGTTCATGCAAACTGATCAATTCCTGCATTTGGTCCTGATATTCTTGAGCATCAGCATTAAGTTGTTGCTCAAGTTCTTCCCAGGTTGCTTTGTCTTGCTCGAACTGAGAGGCTTGCTCGGCGAGTGATGCCTGTGCTGCTTGCACCTGCTGT
>JAESQE010000473.1 GCA_016765335.1 Planctomycetaceae bacterium | reverse complement strand
TCTTCAACGCAGTGACGCATTACAACCTCGCGATGCCAGCTTGCTTTTGAATGATCGTGTGTTGTCTGCAATACAACTACAATCTGATGAGCGTCAGAAAATACTTAAGCAAGGCGAATCGGAAAGCAGTGATCGTTTTCTAAGGGAGATTTATATTTACACCGACCGGGCCAGGTCTGCCTGGTCACTGGAAACGGCCTCGCGGCTCAAAGAGGAAATGGAACAGGTGCCTTGGCTTCGGTGTTACATTCTTGATGTGGGGGTCGAAACGGCGACTAACTTTTCACTGAATAATTTGGCGATGTCTCAAGCAACGGTCATTCAGGGGGGGCTGGTGACGATCTCTGCGGGTGTCACGAACCAAAGCCTGCAAGCTTCTGAATGTGTTGCAGAATTGTATTTGGGGGATAGCAATGGTTCGGCCGTGAAGCGGGATCAGGTTGCATTGACTCTTGAAGCAAATCAGACCGGTCAAGCCAGTTTTACGATCACCACTGATACGCTGGGAGTTTTGCAGGGCGAAATTCGAATCGCACAAAGTGATCCATTAAAAATTGACAACACAGCCGCCTTTTCTCTGATGGTTAAGCCCAGGCCCAATGTCTTAATCGTGGCTGAAAAACGGAACGAAGCTTTTGTCTGGGAGCAGGCGTTAGCTCCTTCCCAGCTTGTCAAACGGGGCGTGCATCAATATACCGTGAAGGTGATTACGCCAAGCAGATTGCGTGCAGAATTGGAACTCGGTCAGACCAATTCGCAAACAAAACGGCCCGATGTCGTTTATCTGATGAATGTCTCCCGACTGTCGGAAAAGTCCTGGAACTCACTGCAAAATTATGTTCAATCAGGTGGGGGATTGGGAGTGTTTCTAGGCAGTACCCGTATTGAAGTGGATAATTATCGAAATTTGGGTCAGGCCGATTGGCTAGCTGCTCTACCAAGTGTGCATGTTCGTCCTCCATCGTTGAAGAAAATCGAAGTTGTGCAAGGGGATCATCCGGTCTTTAGTTATCTGGAAAAACTGGATGTTCTCGGTTTGTATTCGTCTGCTGCGGTGCGTCGATATTGGAAAACAGAATTACCAGAGGGAGCCTCGGCGTTGGCAAACTTCAGCGATGATGATCGATCTGCTGCGGTTGTTGCTCGAAATTATGGACGCGGGCGAGTCCTTAGTGTGTCAACAGGAGTGGACCTCAGCGGGGCCTCTGAACAGCGAAACTGGAGTGATTTAGCACGACTGGATTGGATTTATGCAGCTTGGGCAGATCAGGTGACCAAGTATCTTCAGGGGGGGCGTAATCTTCGCTTGAATCGGACAGTGGGAAGCCCGGTTGTGCTGACTGTTTCTGAAGAGGCTCAGGGAAAAGAAGCACTTCTTCAGCTGCCGGGGCTTAGGCAAGAAAAAATTACGATTCCGTTTCAGGGGACGCTTTTGAAGATTTCTTCCTCTGGCGATCCGACCTCTGCGTTGGTAGAGAATCGTAAGGCAAAGCGGAATCGACGGGTCGCTGCGGACCGTGTGGGCAGCTATCGAATTTTGTTTCCTGCTGGTTCGATCAATCCGTTTGGGTTTTCGTTGCAACTGGCTGATCAAGAGACTGATTTGCAACCGTTGAGTTATGCAGAACTGGATGAATTGTTCGGCGTGGACCGCTGGCAACTTTCGCGGACTTATGAAGAACTTGAACGGTCTGTGATTTTAGGCCGCATTGGCACAGAGGCGTATCCGGTACTTATTATTCTGTTGATTATTATTTTTCTGGGAGAACATCTGGCAGCTAACTTATTTTACGGAAGGCAAGATGGTTAGCTTGGATTTGAACAAGAAAACCAGGGCCATCACTGGCCCGGCTCGCCGTTTGAGAGAACTTAAACTTTTGTTGATAACACAATGACGACACTCCGACTCAATTTGGAACCGCTGTGGATCTGGTCGATTGTTGCCCTGGTGGCAATAGTAATCGTGGCTGGTATCTGGGGAGGGTACAGACTTTCCTCGCAGGGGCTTTCCTCTAAGCGTCGACGATTGTTGATGGGAGTGCGGTTTTTGACGGGGTTGCTGTTGCTTGTTTCGATTGTTCGCCCACAGTTACAGTGGATTTCTCCGAACGGAAAAACTTCACAAATATGGATTGCCGGAGATGCTTCACGAAGTATGTCTGTGCCTGATGGGCCTGGGGGAATCTCGCGTAGGGAAAGCTTGCTCAATACGTTGAAGAATGTTGAAGGGGCGATTGAAGGTCTCAATAAAGAGGTTGAAGTCACTCGATTTGATTTTGCAGAGTCTCCGCACGAAGTCGATACGTTTTCGGGTGAGACGCCGGGAGCTCAGACAGCTTTGGGGTCGCTGTTTCAGGGAGCAGCTCGCAGGCATGCTCAGGAACCGATCACTGCAATCTTTCTGTTAACCGATGGTGCTCAGCGAGCGGTGCCTCCCCATGATGCAGATCCTCGCGATCTGGCCAGTGAACTGGGGGAGCTTGGCGTTTCGTTGTATCCGATTCCGATCGGTCAGGCGTCAACAAGTTCTGCGGCTGCGGATGTTGCTGTGGCAGAAATACAGGTTGATCCGGTTGTCTTCGTGAAAAAAAGAGTGCCCGTTCGTGTGCATGTTCGTTGGGATGGAGCAGGCAGCCAGCGATTGCGGGTTAAGTTATTGATGGAAGATCGTTCTGGGTTACGGGCAAAACAATCTGGAGAAATGAAGCCTTTGCCAGCGAATTCGTATTCGCAAACAGTGGTTGAATTTGATACCCGCTACGCTTCGGGGACCAAGGTTGTCGAACTTTCATTCACTCCAGAACTAGCAGGGGAATTTAAAATTGCAGCTGCAATTGAACCGCTGACCGGGGAAGTGCAAACTCGTAATAATGTGCGGGAAACGCTGATCACGGTACGCAAAGGTGGTCTGCGGATTGCGTACTTCGATACTTTTCGAACCGAAATCAAGTCCGTCAGACAACTGAACTCTTCCGAAAAATTACAGGTTGATTTTCAGATGATTCGTCCGAAACGGTTCGCAGGCGGGACATCGATTGATAATAGTTGGTTCGAGCCTGGGCGGTATGACGTCTACATTATCGGAGATGTTTCAGCGGATCATTTTACACCCGACCAGTTGAAGTTGCTTGCTCAAAGGCTTGGCGATGGGGCAGGCTTGATGATGCTTGGTGGCTATCACACTTATAGTGCAGGTGGATACGCAGAATCTCCTTTGCGTCAGTTGTTGCCAGTGGAACTTCATCCAGAACAGAAACAGTCGGACGACGTTTTTGATACCGATTTGCAGATTAAGGCAGAACTGCATCTCAAACCAACCACTGCCGGGAACAGGCATTATGTGATGCGCATCGACACCCCGGCAATGAATAATGAAGCTTGGCTCAACCTTCCGCCACTCACCGGTGCGACTCGAATCCGTGCAAAGTCAGACTTTGTTGAGGTGCTGGCAACCAGTGAGCAAGGCGATCATCTGATACTTGCTGCTGAAACGGGACGTTCTCGTGTGATGTGTCTGGCGTTTGATGAAACCTACTTTTGGGCTCGGGCGGGGTTCGCGCAGGCACATCGACGGTTTTGGAGCCAGGCGGTGCTTTGGCTTGCTCATAAAGAACTTGATACCGATCAGCCGGTCTGGGTGAATATTGTTCCGAAGACAATTGATCCAGGCGGTCGGATTACTCTTGAGTATGGTGCGCGTGACGAAAAGGGCCAACCGGTTTCCAATGCGAAATTTCAGGTGAGCATCATCAGTCCAGATGGCAAGGAAAGTTTGTTGACGGGGACTCCCACAGAGACAGGGCAAATCACTTCGTTTGTTAAGACTCATCTTCCGGGTGACTATTTCGTGCGAGTTGCTGCTACTGCGGAGGGCAAGAGCATTGGGTTTGCTGCGTTATCTCGATTTTTGGTGCATGATCGAGATCTGGAAATGGATCATCCGATTGTTGATCGCGAGCTGCTTGAAGAACTTGCTCAATTGGCGGGGATGTCCTCAGATTCTCGAATTGTTACGCCCGAAGAACTCAAAAAGTTTCTCAATGGCTACGTCAAACGAAAACCATGGGAAAACAGCCTGGAAATTTCAGCCTCGATCAACCTGTGGGATGGTTGGCCGATTCTGATGATTTTCGCCACGCTGATGACAATTGAGTGGGTTATTCGTAAGCAGGGTGGGCTTGTGTAAATAGCAAGAAGTGACCTTATGGCCACCTCCCTGGGTGGGCTAATAGGTGCCCTAGGGGTCTTGGACGGTTAGTGTGGGCTATTTGTCATTTCTTGATTAGTGGGAACAAATTGTTACCTCCAATGCGTCGAAGGTGTATAATAGGTGGCGGTGATATGTTCGAGGGAAGAGCAGAACCGATCATTCAAAAATACTTGAGAGTAAAGAGAACCTCTGAAAATTGGTTCTCCCCCTT
>JAESQE010000472.1 GCA_016765335.1 Planctomycetaceae bacterium | reverse complement strand
AATTTTCAGGTGATTCTTATTTCAACACAATGCGAAACCGTAAATCTCTTGAGTTATATTGATTGTTTAACTGCTGTTTTTTTCTCGGTGTTCTCTGCGTCTCCGTGGTGCAATAAAACTTATCCGTTTTCATTTGTGCCTAACCGTGCTTCAAAATTCATTGCATAAACGACTGACCTTTAACGCTAGTTGGGCTACTACAGGTCGCGTTTCACCATCTTACGATAGGCATCACCTTGGAGTTCATTCATGGCAAGATCGAAGAAAAAGTCTGGTGGAGTTCTGATAGGTCCGATCATTGTTCTTGTAGCCATTGTGGCTCTGTGGAAAAATGAAGGCCGGTTTGATTATTACCGAGCCGCCAAAAGCACCCAGGCAATCTCTACACTCGCCACCGATCATAGCGAAAAGCTGATTTCCTATACCGAAGCAATGCAGCCCGACTTGACGATGCCGGGGGATTACGTGGAAACGTTAGTTGGTTACCTGACAATTAATCGATCCGCTGAGATCTACGCCTGGGATCGAGATGAAGACGATGAAGGCCACGTCAGCTGGAGTAAAGAATGGATGAGCAGCCTGGAAAGTAATTCCCGCAACAGTGACTTGTCCCAGCAGCTCTCCTCAAAGTCATTTCGTCCGGAAAGTTACGAAGTCGGCGAACTAACCATCGAAACCGAGGAAATCGAGTTTGTCGATGCGAATCAAAACATTCCCGTTGCCAGCCTCTTGTTAAGCGAAGTTGCTCAAAGCAAACAATTAACCGTGCAAGACAATTACTTGTATCTATCAAAACATCAGCCGAGCAATTTGGGTGACGAACGAATTAATTACCGAGGCATTCCCGTTCCTCCCATTGCTACCTACTTTGGAATGTATTCACAGAGCCGTGGTATTGCGCATCATGCCGTAAAAAGAGACGGTTTTATTGATCAAATTATCCAGGACACTGGTGTCCTTCATCATCTCGTGGCCGGCAAACGAACGGTCGCATTGAAAACAATCAAATCATACCTCACCAGATTGAAATGGGTTGTCCGCGGAGTAGGTTTTCTGGGCATTAGCATCGGCTTTGTGATACTGCTTTCCAGTGCCGCCGGCTTCATATACCATCTTCCATTGGTTGGACGAATGGTCCAGTGGGGCGTGTGGGCTATCAGTTTTATTTTAGGTGCATTGATAAGCATCATGACGATCACATCCAGCTATCTGTTTCATCATCCGATCACACTGGCTGGAATGCTGGCTACCGGAGCCATCCTGTTTTACCTGTCCCGCAACCGAGCGATCGCATCACAGCATCAAATTAAGCAATCACTTGATCAGGATCTGGGCCACACCGTCAGCGAAGCCGAACTAGAAGAACTGGAATTCATCGAACTGGTGCAGTTGGCGTTGGTCAACCAGACGATTGATGTTGATGAAAGAAAGCATCTACTTAAGTGGGCTAAAAAACGTGGCTGGGATCGCGACAAGGTCAAAGAAATAGTTGCTCGGGCAAAACGTACGATTGGTGATGCAACTGATCCTGCCTACACCAAAGATCACCTCAAGAATTTGATTCGACTTGCATTAGCGGATGGAGATCTCAGTGCGTACGAGTTAAGAACAATTACCAAAGCTGCCAAAGAGGTCGGCTTCAGTCGCTCGGACTTAAAACGCATCGTCAAACAAATTCGGCAGCCAGCTGTCACTTGAACCGAACTTCTATTAATTGGTTCCCCCCCTTACGAAGGGGGAGTTAGAGGGGGTTTTAGCCTACTTCTTATATTCAGACTGCCCTCAAGAAGCTCTGGAATTCAAAAAGACATTGCGAGCGGAGGGTAGACATTCTTGTCTGCCTTGAATTGAGGCATGCTCAAACGAAACAGACAGGAATGTCTGTGCTCCATTTGAATTAATAGAGGTTCCCTAAGATTTAGCCACAGAGATCACAGAGGACTCAGAGAAAAAGCTTCGCAGAAAATCAGGACTGTGATGCATTTGAAATCAGAAAATAGCCACGTTTATTTTTGACCTGCAATACAAACTGGTCACAGATTAATACAGAAGGTTTTATTATGTCGGATCAGCAATACAAAATTATTCCCGATCAATCAGAGCTGGATGCAATCGAGCGAGATCTTAAATTCTATCCTAGCCCGGTGACCTCTCCCAAAACACTTTCGAGCGAACAATTAGAAAGTTATAACCGGGATGGTTTGATACGTCCGATTTCAATTTTTTCGGATGAGGAAATTTGTACCATACGGGAATACTTCGATGATTTACTCAAGCGAACAATCGCGAAGGGTGGCGACAGTTATTCGATCAGCTCTGCACATTTGAAGCATGGGCCAGTTTGGGATTTGTTGAATGATCAGCGGATCATTGATTGTGTTGCTGATTTGCTTGGTGAAAATGTGATTGGTTGGGGATCACATTTCTTTTGCAAAATGCCTCACGATGGCAAAGCAGTTGCCTGGCATCAGGATTCGAGCTACTGGCCGCTTTCACCAAGCAAAGCCCTGACCGTATGGCTGGCTATCGATGATGTTGATATGGAAAACGGTGGCATGAAATTTATTGCTGGCTCGCAAAATTATGGTCACATGACCTACCGTGAAAGTTCAGCGGAAGAACATAACGTGCTGAATCAAACAATTGACGATCCTGAACAATACGGGAAGTTAGTAGAAAATCCACTTCGAGCAGGGCAAATTTCAATCCATTCAGATTTGTTACTACACGGTTCAGACGCGAATGATTCGGATCGCAGACGCTGTGCTCTCACACTGCGTTATGCCGCAGCTGATGTCCAGGCACACTTGGGTTGGAACGAAAAAGGCGTTTGGGTACAAGGGACCGATGCAACTGGACATTGGAGTAATCAGCCCCGCCCAGAGGCTCAATGATATTCAGGCATTTACCTTCAGGCACAGAGCTTCTTGACGACTGTTTGATTATAATAAGTAGTTAAAAACCCCCCTCTAACTCCCCCTTCCCAAGGGGGAGAACCAATTTTTAGAGGTTCTCTGATAAAAGTAGTATTCTCTTATAAAGCGATCTTCTCTCAAAAAGTGATCTCAGCCATGAACTTAATCAAAGCTCCGTTGCACATCCAGATTTTCTTTGCGTT
>JAESQE010000471.1 GCA_016765335.1 Planctomycetaceae bacterium | reverse complement strand
GCAATCACCACCAATAGTTCAATAAGTGTGAATCCAGACTTGGATCCGCGCAACTTTTTCATAATGGCTCCTTCTAAAATGGGAACAAAAAAACATAGAGTTGATGAAAATTATTTATCTGAATCTGGCGCACCACCTGGACCATCTTGTCCAGAATTATTATATGAATCGTACTCGCTGGAAGCTGGTTCTGGTGTTGCAGGAGCATCTTCGGGTACATCACCGCTGTCACCGCAACCGATAATGGAAAAACTAAAAATTGCGGTAAAAAGTAAAGCGTAGATTTTCTTGTTCATCTGAATACTCTCTTTTCAGTGGGTTGATATTTGAAAAATATGTTAAGAAATTACTCTGTAGGCAAAAATTCGGTAAATATTTGAAATAACCATTCATTTATATTATTAAAAATGTAGAGATGCAAGGGGAATGGTACAATTTACTTCAGATCCCCAATTATCTTTTTATAATAAAAAAGTTCACTATAGTTGAATTCTGGATGTCGAAACATGGTCTTCAGAAGTAGTTTATCGGCTGCGGAAAAGCTTTACTTCAGCCGATTTAATTCATAAATCGCGGGCTTGCCAGGGGCATTGGCTTATCGTCGTTGTTGCAGTGCTGCAAGTGCTTCGGGGGCATCGAGAAGCAGCAGGTATTCGTAGATATTATCAATAAGTTCTGCATTTACATCCCGGGCAGTAGGGCTTTCGAATAACTTACGCTGAAGTTCTTTGCCTTGAGAGGCAATTACCGATTGTTTGTCCGATTTCTCAGGCATGTTCAGGTGTCTGTATGCGTCTGCTAGTAATAATCGTGATTGCCATTCGAATGCATTAAGCTTTATGGCGTGTTCCAGCGATTGGGCTGCCGGGGAATATTCCCCTCGTTTTTTTAACAGCCATCCGCGGTATCGCCAGAATCGACTATCATTTTCTGCATCACTAGAAGCCTTGGTCAGCAATTTGACAACTGCATTGGTATCACCCTCAAAAATGGCTAGATCAATTTTCAGTGCTAGAAGTTCAAGATTAGAGGGATACTTTTTCAAGGTTTTGTTCAGTAGTGTTTTGTCTCCTGGGCTTACCGTTTGGATTCCAAATGTTGCCATGCCATTGTCTGCTGTTTGCTTGGCTGAATACACTGCCTGAGCAACTTCGAGGCTTTCATTTTCAGGATATTTGCTCCGCCAGCGTGTGAGCATGGCAAGGCCATCTGAGAAGTTTAATACATTTTGCATTATGAGGTAGGAATAAGCTTCAGGTGGTTCGCAGGTAAGCTTCATTGCCAATTGAATCTGCTTGACCATTTTCTGTCGCTGAAGTGTCATAGCGTAAAAGTAGATGAGCCGTTGATGAGCAATGGCTGATTTCTCGTCGATAGTTAGCATCCGTTTCCAGTTCTCTTCAGCGTCGAGAGAAAGATTCAGATCCGAAAAAAGAATGTCACCACGGCCTTCGAGTGCCGGAAGGATACCCTGGTAGGAATTATCAACTTTCCCCAGAAGTTCAACTACTCGTTCGAGTTGATCAAGTTGCACGCATGCTTCTGCTGCGAACAATAAGGCGTCATTATTTTGAGGGCTTGATTTCATCCATTGCTCTGAAATCACTTTCAAATTTTCCCAGTCACTAATGGAAGTAGCAGATTTGCATTGCTGTTTGAAAGCTTCGCTACGCCGGTGATTTATTTTCTTCATCACCGGACTGTATCCCAGCAGAATTACGACTGCAATTATTGACAGTGCCCCGGCGATAATCCATGTGCGTCGTCGATGATTGGACTGCTTCGTCGTTTCAGGTTGATTCTCAATGGCAGAGTTGTCATTTCTGATTGGCTTCGAGGCGTTCTTCATGGAAAAATCTCGTAAATATAAAAGGACACGCTTGTGTTAGTGAGTTTAGAAAACCTCTAATAATTCGTTCTCCCCCTTGGCAAGGTGGAGTTATACGCGGGTGGTCCGACCGCTTTTAGTGGTTGGGGTGCGTGAGGTACAAGGTGAATGAGTTTCATTTCGTTTCATACACCCTGATAGTTTCTTACTGTGCACCGACTCGTTTGCTCCAGGCTTCGAAGCGAGTTTCCATTTCATTGACACGTTCGGGTTGTTGTTTTGCAAGATCATTTGTTTCGGTTCCATCCGCTTCGAGATCGAACAGTTGCCAGGGGCCTCCTTTTTTGGGGCGAATCGCTTTGTGTTGTCCCATCAGGATGGCATGGTGCCAGGCGGTGCTCCAGCAAAGTTCATCATGTTCTTCGCGGTGCTTCCCTTCAAAGATGGGCAGCAGACTTTTCCCTTCTAAAGGCAGTGGCTTGCGGCCTTGAAAACTGGATGGATAACTGACGTTGGCTGCATCCAGGCAGGTTGCCATGAAGTCGATAACGTGACCAGGCTGTTTTGTGATATGCCCATGTTTGCGAATAACAGCAGGCCAGCGAACAACCAGTGGCGTGCGAATGCCACCTTCGTATCCAGACAATTTTGTTCCATTTAGAGGGGTATTGCTCGCGTTGGCCCATGCAAGACCATAGCCTGCAAAGGTATCGTGAGGGCCGGGCATATTGTCCGGCCCACTTCCGGGCCGAATGAGCACGCCGTCTTTTCGCCAGTTCGCTTTTCGATCTTTCATTGAAAAACCGAAACTGCTTTTCATCGGAGCCAGGCCGCCATCCGGTGCAGCACCGTTATCTGAGAGGAACATCACAAGCGTATTCTCTTCTTCATCAGCTTGTTTGACCGCCTTGAGGATCTGACCAAGTCCACGATCAATCGATGCAATTTGCGCAGCGTATACAGCCATCCGTTCTGCCTGCCAGTTTTTGTGTTTATCTTTGCTCCAGTCACGAAGCCCCGCCAGTCTGGGAGAGAGTGTCCATTGATCAGGCACAATTCCCTCACGGCGTTGGTTTTCGAATCGCAATGTTCGAATTTGATCCCAGCCGGAGGATCGATACAGTTTTCGAAAAGGTGCGATATCAGCTTCTTCAGCATGAAGAGGCCAATGCGGTGCGATGTGCGCAACGTAAAGAAAGAATGGTTTATCGTCGCCGAGACTCTGTTCCAGAAATTCGAGCGCGTGGTGGTTGAGAGCCTTGGTCAGATAGAAATCTTCTGGCAGTTCAATCCGTTTGCGGTCCAGATAGTACGGATTGTTCTGGACTTCATGAAAGTAGCTGATTTTTGCCTGACACATCGGTCCAAAAAACCGGTCGAAGCCTCGATCCAATGCCAAGTCTCGGCCTTGCCATTTGCCAACCATCATTGTCTGGTAGCCAGATTTTTGAAGCACTTCACTGATGGTAACACATTTGGTGAAGTCTTTCGGTTCATTCCATCGATCACCGCGGTGCCCGACCTGTTGGCAGTATAATCCTGTGAGCAGCGAAGCCCGCGTCGGTCCGCAGATTGAGTTGTTGTAAAACTGTGCAAACCTCAAACCTTCCTGGGCAAGTGAATCAATGTGCGGAGTTTTAATTTCGCCGCCATAGCAGCCGATGTCTGACCAGCCAAGATCATCCGCCATCACTAATATAATGTTGGGACGTTTGTCTGATGCCTTCTCTGAAGCAATAGATCCCAACGGGGCCATAAAAATGACAGCCAAGGTCATGAAAACTAATTGAATACCAGGAACCGGTCGCATTAAAATGTCCATTTCTTTTCATCGATTGATTAACAGGAATTCTCGCGAGTGGCCCGACCACTTTTAGTGGTTTGGTGCCGTGAGGCACAGGATGAATGCGCCATGTGCATTCAATTTCAATTGTGATACCAATAAAGCAAGGAACTCACATGGCGCGAACATCTTGTTGCTACGCAACCCAACCGCTAAAAGCGGTTGGGCTACCCCGCTGCAATTCAGATTAGGACACCCTACTCATAATACTTTTCGATTTAACTTGTCCGCAAGTCGGAAATTGATTGTGCGAATCCGGTGAGTTTGTTTTTAGCCAGCTTGATCTCTCCGGCTTCTGCTGCGATGCGAATCCCGATGCGTTTTTCTGAGGCTCGGGTTTCTTGGATTTTGTTGTTGAGAATTTGTACGTCTGTTGTTTTCCCTTGCAGGTCAATTGCGATCCCGTCTTTGCCGCCGCTATTTTGGATGACATTGTTTTCGATCAGATTTCGGTTGGCCCAGAAATTATTGCCACGTGCATCATTTCGAAAAAGAATCCCGACTTTTCCGCTATCGGAGATGTGGTTATCTCGCATGATGTTGTCGGTGTCGTTATGTCCGATAGAAATTCCGTAATTGCGATTGCCTCGAATTGTATTCCCCTCAGCCAATCCGAACTTCACTCCCCAGCACCAGAAGATCCCGATGCCGTTGTTTTCGATGCGGTTGTCTCGAAGAATGGGTCGCTGCGATCCAGAACCGGGGTGCACTCCTAAATCTGCGTTATCGTGGCTGTAACAATCTTCGACAATAACATCGTGACAAATCTGGAAACTGAATCCGTCGCCGTTGTAGTGACGGGCTTCCACTTTTTTGAATGTGAAGCGGTTACAGTCTTGCAGAAAGATGGCTCCGCCGTGATTGCCATTTAAGTTGGTGTTGTTTTTTCTGTTCCCATCAAGTGTGAGATTTTCAATCACAACATCTTCAGTCCGCTCGCTGGTTAGTAGCGGAAACAGAGAAGAGCAAGTGGGACTGCCAGAAATCCAAAGGTTCTTTCGGATTCCATCGTTCAACTTAAAACGATTACCTGACCGAGCCACCAAAGTCCGTTTGATGACGTCAATGTTGCCGTTGTGCGGATTCTTTGTTTTCAGAACAACGCCATCTCCTACGCGAAATCCAGCTGATTTTTCGAGTCTAATTTCCTGATCGTACCAGTCCGAATCGTCAGCCAGATTGATGGTTTCGGATGCAATCTTCGTCAATATTGTTTCAGGGCCACCTCCGAGTAAACGAACTCCCGAAGGCAGAAAGACAGAGTTACGAAAGGTGTATGTTCCAGGCAGAATTTTGATGGTCCCACCACCCAGACGATTTACGTAATCAATTGCTGCTTGGATTGGGCGGTCGCTGTTGCCTTGCAAGTCCCCTTGTTTGGTGCCGACTGTGAGAGTTAGTTTCTCATCCCATTGAGGTTCGTGCAAGTTGTCGCCATCGGTCGCACGCGGGTTGGTGATCGCAGGCCCAGGCCCCGCAAGTAATTTCTGACTGAACAATGCGGGAGCCGCAAGCCCTGCTATTGCAGCAGATGTTCTGAGAAATCCCCGACGAGTACCAACAGCTTCCAGTTGCTTGCGGTCTGTCATTTTGATTGATCCTTTATTTTCAACAGAGTCTTTAATGAACAAGGAATGAAAAGTAGGCTCCGGCTCATTTACTTTTTTCTGCAACCGGTGCTGCAATAATGTCGATAGATAATGTTCGATTTTGCATGCCAACGCCAGTGACCATCGCTTTGGATGCTGCGGGTGGACGCTTGGGATGGTAGAACTGTGGTCGCAGCTTATTCAAATGCGAACTAGAATCACTATCCGAAACGTAATACGTGGCTTTGGCAAGATGTTGAAAATCTGATCCGGTCATTTTCAGTAAATCGCCTAATGAATCGAAGATGGCTTTGGTTTGTTCTTCCCCGGTTCCCTTGCTCGTTGCATACAACCCTGAAATGTAGACTCGCTGATTGCCATGGATGCGAGCAACACGGCTGTAGACAGGTGATGCAGTCATCCCTCCAGGCGTTAAGTAAGAGACTCGCTGTGTCGTTTTGAGCAATGGGGCCGAAGCAATCATTTCAATTTCAATCGGACGGGTTGCCCCTGCGATCCATTCGACATGGGAAACAACAGGTACCGCTTCTCCTTCAAAGAATTCTGCAATCGTAGCATTCACAATATCAACTTGATCCATCGGCGAAAGAAAACATTTTAAAGCGACAATGTTTTGGCGATCTAATTGCATTTGCTGAATCGATTTGAGCAAACTTTCTAAAGTGTTTCGTGTTGCCTGCTTTAAGTCTCCTGGTTCTGCCTGACCTGAAACATAGATGACATCTCCACGAGGCAAAATGCTGGCATGACTGTGTTGCTTTGATTCCCCAAGTTGCGTTAAATGAATATGACGAGCTGCATTGTTGTCAGTCTTTACATTCACTTGGGCAGAAGCAATCACAGCATCCATCGCGATCTTTGCTTTCGGATTTGGCAAACGGGTTTGCACAAACGAGATCGCTGGCAGGTCTGCACCACTTAGCCAGCTTCGAATTGAACTGACTGCAACTTCGCGATCAGAATCTGCAACCAGATAGATGTTCAATTTTACGATGTGCTTTTTCGATGCCCCTGTTTTTTTGAGGATGGTATCGAGGGAAGTCAAAACCGTTGCAGCTTGTTGAGAAGCCGAGGTCCCCTGAATCACTCCCTGAGAATTGATGGGCAATAGTTGAGACGTATGCACAAGCTCTGCATTTTCAACAACGACCGCCTGAGAAGATCCCTGTTCTGCGGAGTTGCGAAAGCGTTCGATTCTAAAATCCTCTGCATGCAACAAGCCATGACCAGTGAATAACAAAAAAAATGCGAAGCTGAGCAGGTGTCTCATGAAATGCCTCCGGGAAAAATCGAACTTAATAAACAGAGCAGCAGGAATTCTTACACAATGACTATACAAGGTATGCAACAATATTTCTTTATGTGACAGCGAAGTATTCGAAGAATGCAAAGTGGCCTCGCGTACAGTGCCTGTTGGTGACTAGCTCTGAGAATAAGGGAAACCCCTTTGAAGAAAGCGTAAAGGTTAGGTTTTCTGTGGGCTTCCAGTGGTGCTGTTCGGGTTATGCCGGATGAGCTGTTGTGAGTGGTTGTAGCTGGATTATGTCGTGTAGAGATCGCATTTGTTCTACAGCATTGGTCTGGTCGCATCAGTCCAATTATGCGGAACGGCGAAAGCCAAACCGTTCTGGCAACTGTTACTTCTAAGGATTGGATATTTTTTGAAATTGATGAGAGCCGATTTGACAATTACTAAATCATTATTTTCTCATCTTGAGAAAATGGATGCAGATTGGTCCTTCAAGTTAACAACAAAGATTCACGGGGCCATCCCGATAAGCAGCCTGATAGAGGTTCCCTATGAATAAAACAACTGCGGTTTTCCTTTCGAGTCTATTCTTTCTTACCGGAGTAATTCTGGGATTGAATGGTCGAGAGGCGATTTCTCCAAACTCTGCTCATGCAGAATATCTCAGTGCCAGTGCGGTGGATCAGGTTTACCGTCAGCTCGCAGGCGGTAATTCGCCGTTGACCGATGGGAGCCAACTCCTGTCGCGCATCTCTCAGGTGGCTACTCCAAGTGTTGTGCATATTCAAAGTGAGCGTCGATCAGGAGCTACAGGGACAGTCGAAGAAACCGGGTCGGGCGTGATCATGGTCAGTCCGAAATCTAAGACTCCTTTTGTTGTCACCAATCGGCACGTCATCGCCGGTGCAAAATTAAACGATATTTCAATCCAGCTTCACGATGGACGTTTCATTAATCCTACCGATGTTCGAACTGACGAGAAGGCTGATGTGGCAATTTTGATGATTAACGAACCCAACGTGCAAGCTGCTCGCTGGGGAGACAGCGAAACGGTACATATTGGTCATATGGTTTTGGCGATGGGAAGCCCATTTGGTTTGAGTCAGTCTGTAACATTCGGCATCATCAGCGCCAAAGGACGCCGTTCGCTGCGATTAGGAGAAGCGAACAACGTCATTAATCAGGACTTTCTCCAAACCGATGCTGCGATTAATCCCGGTAACAGCGGCGGACCGTTGATCGATATGAACGGTCGAGTCGTAGGAATTAACACTGCAATTGCATCCAACAGCGGTGGTAACGAAGGCATCGGATTCAGCATCCCCAGTAATTTGGTTCGTTATGTGACCGAACAGCTCGTTGTTCACGGGAGAGTCCGTAGAGCTTATCTGGGAGTGAAACTCGACCCCGGATTTGATATAAAAACCGCTCGAAGCCTCGGATTGGATCGCGTCCAGGGAGCCCGTGTTGTTGAAGTCTACGAAGAGACCCCCGCTTCACGATCCGGCTTGCGAGTGGAAGATGTGATCCTTTACTTCGGTGGCGTGGAGATCCAGGACGAAAATCATCTGATTAACATCGTCAGTCTGACGGCTGTGAATAAAACCGTGAAGACAATCATTCTTCGCCAGGGAAAACGGCAAACGCTACCTGTGACCCTGGGAGACCGAGACGACCTGGAACGCCGCAGCGAAGCCCCACCCATCAAAAAATGGCTCGGGAAACAATAGTACGTAAAGCATTGTCTGCAACGATTTTTGTAGGCAATGTAATGAAGTCTGTATTATCTACCAATGCATTGCCTGTGTGCTCTGACTTCATTGGAATTATTTATGATTTTCAATTGGCTCAAAAAACGTCGTCGCAAAAAATTACTTGCTCAGCCCTTTCCGCAAGCTTGGTACATTTATCTCGAAGACAACGTATTCTTCTACAAAAATCTCAGCTTGCGGAAAGGGCTGAGCAAGTAATTTTTTGCGACG
>JAESQE010000470.1 GCA_016765335.1 Planctomycetaceae bacterium | reverse complement strand
GACCCATTCCCAAATATTTCCCGACATATCATACAAGCCGTACCGATTGGCGGGGTACGATTTCACAGGAGAAGTTTCCAGGAAACCATCCAGGTTTTTTCGGTCCAGCGGAAAATCTCCCTGCCAGTAATTGCACATATATTTTCCATCGGGTATCAACTCGTTTCCCCAGGAATATTTGTCATCAGCCACCCCGCCACGTGAGGCGTATTCCCATTCTGCTTCTCGGGGCAGTCGCTTGCCTGCCCATTTGCAGTAGGCAATGCAATCTGCATAAGTCACATTCACAACCGGGTGGTCCATGCGATCTTTGATGGAAGATTCCGGACCGGTCGGGTGTCGCCAGTCTGCATTGGCTTTATACTCCCAGGCTTGATATTCCCAGCCCTGGTTGTCTTTACTAAAATTCTCGCGATCAAAATCCTTCTTGAAAATTAAAGAACCAGCAACCAGGTTTTCTTCGGGAATGATAGAAATATCATCTATGATACCTATGAAATCTTCTCGCTTAGGAACGATCTCAGCTGAAGTAACATACTTGGTTGCCTCAATAAATTTTGCGAATTGAGTATTTGTCACTTCCGTGATATCAATCCAGAATCCATCGACCGTCACTTCATGGGCAGGGTATTCATCGGGCTTGATTTTATCGGGATTCTCTTTTCCGGACAGTGCATCAAAATCGGTTCCCATGGTAAATGTCCCACCAGGAATCCAAACCATTCCTTGAGGTGCGGTACCGATTGGCTCGGTAATTGGAGGTGTAGCGGGCGGACCATCAGGAGTTTTTTTTGTAAGTCCCGGGGCATCTTTCGCGTTCTGGTCTGGATTATCGTTGGTTGGTCCCATCGCAGCCCAGGCAAACAGCCCAGCACATCCAACCAAGATAAGAATTGGTAACAGGGAGGAAGATTTCATCTGAATTTCTACTTTTTTCAGCGACACAGGGCAGGACAGTAATATAAGGGGACTTCTATGAGTAAAAAACATCGCAAGCGGAGGGTAGACATTCTTGTCTGCCTGGAACTCAGGCACGCTCAAACAAACACAGACAGGAATGTCTGTGCTCCCTTTGAATTCAAAAGATTCCCATTTCATCGATTCTATACCTGTTGTTTCCCCGAAAACAACTCGTAAGGTGTTATCTGGTCCAGGGAATCGGTATTGTTGGTTGGAAATTGTCTCCAGAAGTTCCCTGAGCAGGGTATAAGTCATAAATAAAGGTTGTTCCGTTGAGTGACGTCTTACAGAAAATTGTTGAGTATAAACGTGAAGAAATTGTGCGTGCCAAGGCTGCTGTGCCGTTTGAGGATCTGGTAAAACAGCTGGCAAGTGCACCGCCCATTCGAGATTTTGTCTCGCAGTTACGATTGAACCATCCGATGGGGGTCATTGCAGAAGTCAAAAAAGCATCCCCTTCAGCTGGCATCATCCGGGAAGATTTTCATCCCGTAGAGATTGCAAAAATCTACGAACAAAATGGAGCGGCCTGCATCAGCGTGCTAACAGACGAGCACTTTTTTCAAGGGGATCTGTCTTATTTAAAAGCAGTGCGAGCAGCAGTCGAGTTGCCGTTAATCCGAAAAGACTTCATTTTAGATCGTTATCAAATTGCAGAAGCCCGTGTCGCTGGGGCAGATTGTGTGCTTTTGATTGCAGAGTGTCTGGATGACGATCAACTGAAATCGTTGTTCCAATACACCCGTGAACTGGGGATGCAGGCATTGGTCGAATTGTACGATGAAGAAAATCTTCAGCGCGTGCTCAATTTGAATCCGCACATCATCGGCGTCAACAATCGAAACCTGCGAACATTTGAAACGGATCTTAAACATTCGATGGCATTGCAAAAAAAAGTCAGGGAAACGATTCTCTTTGTCAGCGAAAGCGGCATCAAAACCAACGACGATGTGAAGCGGCTGAGCGATTCTGGAATCCATGCGATTCTGGTCGGCGAATCCCTGATGCGATCTGAAGACATCGGACAGTCGCTGCGAGATTTGCTGGGGAATTAATTTGGGAAAGAGAAGCTGAGGTTGGTATTTCCCGATTTCTTTAGTCGTTTCTTTAAAAAAGTGGAAAAACAGAAAAAAGACTTGCCATTTTCCTGCTGGCATGGTAACTCTTTCGATCCGATCTTGTGGGATGGATCCCATGAGTCCTGTTGAGGCTCGTTTTGACTCTCCGGCCAGGCTATTTGCCTGGCATGAAAATCAAGGCGGCCTCTACCAGATACAAGAATAATCGTCTTCTCTATTCGATTGAAAGTCTCAAGGATGAGCAGTATTGCAATCTACCGGCCCAGTAGCTTTGTTGCCCAAGAAGCGCCCAGCACGATTCCTTTTCCTCGAATTCATAAATCCAGGACACAGGACACCCAGAATCCAGTCGTTGACCGAGCAAGGATGATGCACGCCAATCGCTGTTGTCCGGAATGTGGCTCGGTTGCAGTGAATCCTTTGGAGCTGAACGATGCTTTGCTTAATGCTTCTTCACGATTTATCCCGGGAACCGCAACAGTGGTCGCCTTTCATTGCAATGGTTGCTACCATCAATGGTCTGGGCGGTAATAAATAGATCAGCAATAAAATAGGTCAAAAAAAACAGTCAGCGAAATTTCGGCTCGATACTTCTTCTCTGGTACAGGTACGACATGTCACGTTTTATTCCATGTTTTGGTGTTTGCGTTAAGTCGCTACTTTTGGTGATATTTGTGCTCCCCGGTGGAATACTCACAGCCGGGGACTGGCCACAAATTCTTGGCCCGCATCGAAACGGAATCGCTGACGCAGATGAAAATCTCGTTCTGAACTGGAAAGCCTCTGGTCCGAAATTGCTTTGGCAAAAACCGGTAGGCACTGGAGTCGCTGGCGTATCTGTGCAAGGTACAACGGTCGTTCTGTTTCATCGCCTGGAAAATAAAGAGCACGTTGTCGCGTTCGATAAAGTAACAGGACAAAAAAAGTGGGAACAGGCATTCGAGACCGCTTACATTGCCCGCATTGTTCCTGACAACGGGCCGCTTTGCGTGCCCACAATTGCAGAAAAAGTCGTGATTGTTTACGGAGCCTCAGGCAGATTGCACTGTCTGGACCTGCGAACGGGAAAAGTAAACTGGACACGAGAAACGCATCCAGATTACGGTGCCAATGAAGGCTACTTCGGGACAGGCAGTTCTCCCATCGTTTATAAAAATCTGGTGCTGGTCAACGTGGGCGGATTCCGACAGAATGCAGGAGTTGTTGCCTTTCATCTGCAAACCGGAAAAACCCTCTGGAAAAACGGTGCATGGAAACCTGGCTATTCCTCACCCGTGCTGACAACTTTCAACAAGCAACCGCTGGTCATTTTTGTCACCCGAGAACAGACGGTTGGCTTGCATCCAGAAACCGGAGCAGAACAGTTTTCTTTTCATTTTGGTCAACGTGGACCAACTGTTAACGGTGCGAATCCAGTGGTGATGAATGGTCATCTCTTTTTGACTGCCAGCTACGGAATCGGAAATGTCTGGGCAAAAATTGAATCAAAAAAACTAACTGTCCTCCGTGAAGGACTCGCCCCACTGGCATCTCAATACACAACACCTGTTGTTGTCGGAAAATCTCTTGTCGGAATTGATGGACGACAGGACGGAGGAGAATCGGACCTTGTCTGTTTCGATCCTGCAACAGGCAAAGAATTCTGGCGAAAAACGGGGTTCGGCTATGCGACAATTATCAAAGCGGGTTCCCATTTGCTGATTATGAAATCAAACGGAGAATTAATTGTCGCTGAGGCTTCGCTGAAACGATACAACGAACTCCATCGGGTGCAGCTCAGCGATTCCACGGTGCGTGCTATGCCCGCGTTATCCGATGGCAAGCTATACATTCGCGATGAAAAACAACTGAAATGTTACGCTATTTCCAACTAATGCTTGCGTTAAGTTGTCGTCCGTGGCCTTGTACAAGCAAGGACTTAGGGGGTTTTCAACGCGAGAACAAATACGCGAATGCGTATTACGACTTACTCTCAAAGCCGTAATGTCAATTAACCCAGGAGTGCTTCGTATGTTGGTTTTTGTTCGAGGTTTGTTGCTACTGTCGCTGTTCGCAATGGTCCCTTTATTGATTTTGGGCTGCTCAAAAATGGAACCGACAAAACAGCAAGCAGAGCGAACTCATTCGCAAAATGTTGCTCAGCAAACAGAAGCAGCACCGATGCAGCAGGAATCCGAAGATTCGCTAACTGTGATCACCTTCGGCAACGACACCGCAGCACCAGCTCAATCGAAAAAGAATAAGTTAGTCAAAGCATCGGGAAAGAACTCTGCATCGGAATCTGAAACGATCATTTCGCATCTCAAGGAACTGCAAATTTTACTGGGAACCTGGCGAGGCATTACAAAGAAAAATTACGGCGGCTTCAAAGCAGTCGATCAAACCGAGTGGGTCTGGGATTTTCAATCCGAACCTCAGCGACCAGCTTTGGTGATGACTTCCAGCAAAAGCCCCTACTACCGCAATGCACGAATGACTTACCTGCCAGCTGACGATCAATATCAGCTCACATTGATTGACGCCGATGAAAAATCGAGTCATTACTTAGGAACATTCTCTGAACCGATTGAAGATGTTCCAGGCGATAACAAAAACTTGCAACGATCTTACAAGCTGGAATTTACACAGACCGACGCCAAAGGCAGCAAGCCGATACGGTTTGTATTCAATCAGAAAGACAACAACCGCTATCTGCTGGAATACTATCAGCAACGCGGTGCAGGTGATCGTTTCTTTCGCCTGGATACTGTCTCGACCCAACGTGAAGGAACTTCATTCGCTTTGATTGACGAAGGCTATGGCGAAAAAACCTGCATCATCTCCGGAGGACTCGGGACATCAACGGTGAGCTACAAAGGAAAAACGTACTACGTTTGTTGCTCGGGTTGCAAATCTGCTTTTGAAGACGATCCCGCTCGCTGGGTCGCTCGGGCAGAAGAGCAGATGAAGAAAAAATAGCTCTCAGGCAAAGTTGCTAAGCCGCAAAGAGAAGAAAAATCAGCCACAGATAAGCACAGACTTTCACAGATAAAAGTGAAGTAGCAACAAGAAGCGACATCCTCAGCTCTCAACGAACAATCAACGCGAGATTTCAGAACGTAGGATGCGGTGCTTGCACGAATGGTACTGTCGTAGGTTGTTTGCGAGTAAGTTGGTCCAGGGCAAGAGTTGATGTTTTTGTATCATTGCTCTGCCTGAGGTTGGTATTGTATTGTGGTGCCGTCTCTGGTTATTAATGAGAGGCCGTCTCTGGATTGAAACGATCAAAAATGCCAGGGAGGGCCTTTTCATGTCTGCCAGTCTATCAGATTCGTCGCCTCATCGCAGCCACAGTTTTCAATTGATTCTGGATTCTTTCTGCACATCTTCCGGGCTGCCTTTTTCACAGATTCTTTCTGCGGATCGCATCGATAAAGTTTTTGCCAGACATAACGGAATCTTTGGAACGCAGCACATTTATTCCACTTCTGACACCGGCGATTATTGCAAAGCCCGAGCCAAACTTTCCATGGCTGCTCTTCGAGAATTATCTTGCGAAGTTGCTGCTGAAGTGGAAAGTTCTGCGGATGATAAATGGCTCTGGAAAGGTCGGCACGCCAAGCTGGTGGATGGTTTTACTTTGACAATGCCGGACACCCAAAGTAACCAGGAACAGTTTCCTCAAGTGAAAACACAGGCACCCGGTGTTGGTTTTCCCATTGCTCGCGTGGTCGCTATTGTTTCTTTGGCAACAGCTTGTGTGATGGACTTATCGATGGGGCCCTACGCAGGCAAACAGACCGGCGAAAACGGACTGCTGCGATCCCTCTTTGAGTCTTTCAACCAAGGAGACATCGTTGTGTTTGATCGCAACTGTTTGATCGCAGCTATGGTTCGTTTTTAATGATTGCTTTATTGATGCAGCAGAACACCGAAGTTTGTGCGAGGCTGCATCAAAACCGTAAGGCCGATTTTCGCCAAGGCAAACGTCTGGGCAAATATGATCACCTCATCGAATGGACCAAACCCAGGCAATGTCCCGATTGGATGGACAGGAAAACGTTTCAACAAATGCCAGAAACAATCAGACTGCGGGAGATCCATTACCACGTAGTCGAAAAAGGAAAACGGACCAAGGTCGTTACGGTCGTCACCACACTGGTTGACGAAGCACACACCAAAGAAGAAATTGCAGAACTGTACGGCTTTCGCTGGAACATCGAACTGGATATTCGCAGCATCAAAGATTCTCTGCATCTTGGTCACACTCGCTGCCAAGTTGTTCAACAAACAGCCTCGGCAAATCAGCTTCGCCGCCACCTGCCAATTTGTTTTGTCCTTATGGATGCTGATCGCTTGCGGACAACTGAGCCCCAAAACGATTCGCAAATTAAGAGACACTCACCTGGCTCAAATCGCCTCTTGCGAAGTCGCCAACCGGCCTGGTCGCCAGGAACCCAGAGTCCTCAAAAAACGCAGGCACGGCTACCCGCTGATGAATCAGTCCAGGCAACAACTAAAAGACAAACTACACAACAACAGCACCAGATAGAACTTACAACACGACAGTACCATTCCGTGCTCGCACCCATCAGCATGTGCCCGTTGAGTCTCTCAAGCCAAAAAGATGGGTGAACCTGTCAGTAGGAATTAAGAGGAATGGCCCGTCTTATAGAATAGGTGCAAAATGTTTTACCCTGTGTTTGGTGAAGTGAATCCTGATCTTTCGAATGAAGATTTGTTGCTTGCCTTCAGGATTGAATCTTTTGCCATTGCTATTCTGATTGGCAGCAGGAGTGAAGCACTAGAGGTGCAAGAGTCACGCATTGTAGATTTCTTATTAAGAGAATTTGATCGATTGACATATCGGTTGATCAACTTGCATACAAATTTACCAGGAGGTTCGCTACGGAGAAGCCAGGTGCGAGACTATTTGGAAAAGAATTCCGATAATTTTTATCAGTCACTTTGTGAGTGGAGTGCCAGAAGCTTCGATGACTTTTTGCGTGATCCGAAGTCTCCATTTCGCATGTCGTCAGATAATCTTGAAAAATGCTTCAATGAATCGCCAGGATTTAGAGAATGTTTCGACGGTAGGAAGGCTGAATAACTCACGATTACGCTGGGTGGCTGGGGATGCAGCGGAGCGGAACCCCCAGATTCACAGGATCTCCATTGGCGTCAGTTGATCGCAAGTTATGCCAAGCACCATACTCTGGGGGCAGGTTGTCGGGAATCCAAGTAGAAATCGATATCAAAAAGCAACAACCTGTCCCCAGCCACTCATCGTAATCGTGAGTTATGCGTAGCAACCCGAGGAATTGTCCCAAGGATTCCTCCTCAGCGGGATTGTCTGTGCTACACGGTTCAACGCATAATGAACACGCCAATGCGTATCGCATCACTTTTTATGCAACATGTCAATACAACTTGCCACCAACGCAGTCCAACCGGTTTGATGGCTTGCCCCTAATCCTTCGCCGGTGTCGCCATGGAAATATTCGTGGAACAGCAAATTGTCTTGCCAAAGAGGATCTGTTTTCGAGACGATGCCTCGCTTCATCCCGGGGCGTGATTGCTGCGGATCTGGCTTCTGGAATAAACGCACGAGTCGGCGAGCAATTTCTTTGCTTGCCTGATCCAAATTCATCCAATTCCCAGAACCAGTTGGGCATTCAACCTGAAAACTGTCTCCATAGAATTTGTGATACTCTTGAAGCGATTCAATCAGCAAGTAGTTAATCGGAAACCAAACCGGGCCTCGCCAATTAGAATTACCGCCAAACATCCAACTGTCCGATTCTCCAGGATTGTAAGAAACCTGATGATGCTTGCCTCGAATGGAAAGTTCAAAGGGATGCGTTTCGTGCATTTTAGATAAAGAACGAATTCCGTAGGGCGAAAGAAATTCGGTTTCGTCGAGCATCACCGAAACAACTCGTTTCAATCTCTCTTCAGATGGAATCGAAAGCAACATCCGTAGCTTGCCGTCATCACACTGTGCAAAGTTAATATGATTGACCAGATCGTGTCTGTACTTCAGAAACCAGTCGAGTTTTCTGCGGAAGTCGGGAAACTGATTAATCAAATCGCCATCAAAAGTTTCCACTGCAATCAAAGGCAGCAAACCGACGAGTGAACGCACTTTTAACGGATGAGATTCGCCATCCACATGGAGATGATCGAAATAGAATTGATCGGTCTGGTCCCACAGTCCAGTTCCATCCATCGAATTCATCGCTTCAGAAATACGAACATAAGGGTCGAGAAACTTCGAAGCCATCTCCGCATACGCCGCATCCTTTTGTGCTAACTCCAATGCAATCGAAAGCATCGTCGAGCAATAGAATGCCATCCATGAAGTGCCATCGGCTTGTTCCAGCTTTGCCCCTTCGGGCAGCCCCTTGGTGCGGTCAAACACGCCAATGTTATCAAGCCCCAGAAGACCTCCTGCAAAAATATTGTCTCCGTTATCATCAATCCGGTTGACCCACCAAGTGAAATTCAACAGCAACCGCTGAAATGCACGAGCCAAAAACTTATGATCGCGATTCCCTTCGCTGCCAGTTATTCGGTAAACGCGCAAGCACGCCCAGGCATGTACCGGCGGGTTCACATCATAAAATGCGTATTCGTAAGCCGGAAGTTGCCCGTTGGGATGCATGTACCATTCTCGTAACGGCAGCAGCAGTTGTTTTTTGG
>JAESQE010000469.1 GCA_016765335.1 Planctomycetaceae bacterium | reverse complement strand
TTGAATGACGTCGAAGGAGACGATGAAAAACTCGGCTTCGCCGATGCAGAACTTTTCTTGAGCTGGACAACCGCAGAAAGCACACCAGCCGAAGCCGAGTAATACGCATCCGCGTATTTGCTAAAGCATAGAGGTTCCCTGAACATAAAATCTAAAAACGCGACCAGATTTCTGGTCGCGTTTTTTTGTACCTGCTCGTAGATGATGACTGTTCGCTAGTTATCATTGGGGCTGGTATCAGTGATTGACAATAAACTCACTCGAATTCAAATAAGCCCACATCACATCTTCCAAAGATCCAGCCAGCATCTGCTTTCTCTCGGTCGGACTGTTGGCGTCACGTAATTGACGTGTCAATTTCCTAAACAACGCAATCTCTTCCAGCCTGGGCTTTCTGGAGAGTATCGAAAGGCAGACAGCTTCAAACTTATCGAGATCTGAAACAGAGGCATCAGTCCTCACTGAAGCAAGTCGCTTCGAATCCAGAGAAATTGTCTGATTCATCAAATCGCCATTCATCATCACCAGTGCTTGAGTGATCGTCCCCTGGAAGTGTTCCGATTCACCGTTCTCATCGTTATTCAATGCATTCACAAACTGCAATGACCAGGATTCTCTCAAGCGGATATGCTTTTCCCAGTTCTGATCTGTTTGAGGAGAACTTCCTGAAACTGCAACCAGCGAATCGTAAAGTTGCTCTGCGGTCAGCGGCTTGAAGTACATGCGGGAGAACGCAGGTGGCTCGCCATGATCCGGAGCATCTTGTTGATTCCCTGGAATTGATCGACTGGAAAGACGATAAGGTTTTGAAAGACAAATCCAACGCACGAGTCGTTTAATATCGTAGTCACAAGCAACGAAAGACTGCGAAAGCGTCTCGAACAACTCAGGATGAGTCGGAGGATTGTGTGGCCCTAAATCATCCACAGGCTGTGTGAATGCGTGACCAAAGAAGTGGGACCATGTTCGATTCACAAAGGCTTTGGCGACAAAAGGGTTTCCTTTCTCAAAAAGCAGGTCGGCCAGCTCTTTTCGCCTGGAAACCAGCTTGTCATCAGAAACTTTATGTCCGTTAAAGCTCGGGTAGGCGACACGCATTAATCCTGATCGTGTTTCATAGAAAGTCGGTCCCCCGATCGGTTTATCTGTCAGATAATACGAAGCCTTGGTTTTATTATCACCTTCGTTACGAATCACTTTGGCTTGCTTGAAGAAACTGTTTAGTTCCCAAAACTGCAACTGGGTTGTTTCGTAAAAGGGATGTTTATGACACTGAGCACAATGAATTTGAGTACCCAATAATGTCCGGGCAACAAATGCAGTTGCTGGGACCGCCTGATTGTTTAAATGAGCAACCAGAAAATTAGCCGCACCATTTTTGCGAGGATCTCCCTGAGCAGAGATCAACTCACTCACGATAACGCTCCAGGGACGATCTTTCGCAATCGCGTCACGAAGATATTTTTGTAATGCAAACCGATCAACACGAGCATTAGGGGACCGACCAACCAGCAGGTTCTTCCAGCGCGTTGACCAATGCATGGAAAACTCGGGAGATTCAATCAACTGGTCAACCAAACGACGTTCCCGACCAGAACGCTTATCGTTCACGAACAGTTTCACTTCCCGGGACGTAGGAATTCTTCCTGATAGATCCAGGTAGACTCGACGCACCCATTCATGATCCTCTGCAATAGGTGAGGGACTCAGCGATTGATCGACCCACCCTTGATGAATACGATCATTTATCGCTGAGACGATTTTATCATCATCTGTGAGAGCAGGATTATCATTTACTATCGGTGTATCATTTTCAGAAGAGTTGTCATTCGGGAGAGGCGAATTGGAATGAACCAACGGATTTCCATGCCATTTGATATCAGGCAGTCGAGGGGGAAGATCATCTTTCGATTGAGGCTTCACTGTTTCGTGATCAGATGGCGTTGTATTAATAACGGTCTTCTCTTCAACGAGACTACCGTCAGTTGCAGCTTGCTGAGCAATTTGCTCCTGTTGCAGTTGAGGCCGATTCTGAACAACCCAGAAGCCGAACAACATCAGAGCCAGTAAAGAAACCCCACCTGTGAGACGGTATTTCCAGTTTCGAGAAAAAGTAGTCTTGCCATCACGGACAACGGCATCGCTGCCCCGGGAGGCATCATCGTGTATTTGATTGGACAACAAAGCAGTCGAATCTAAAGTTGCATCACAAACCAAGCGATCAACCAACTGTTGCAATCGTGAATCCAGGCCCGTAGGTTGCTGAATTTCATTTGAAGCATCAGAACTGTTTACAACAGGCAGAGCAATGTCCCAGTACAGCGAGGTATGGATCTCCAAATATCGAACGTAATAATCCCTGGCATCAGAATCGTTTTTAACGAGACTGCTGATTTCATCTGCACCTTCCTGATCGAGCGTCTGCTCACAAAGTTGATCAAGAAGTTGCGATAGTCTTGGATTTTTTTTGTAAAGGTCTTTCATTTTTCTGACACCGCTGCACAACAAGTTGTCCCTGATAATAAAATCGTTATTGCAGTTTTCCATCTGATACGCATTCGCGTATTTGTTCGCGTGTTGTATGTTTTCTAGGTCCTTGTCAGTACAAGGCCACGATCGATATATTCTCGCATGTTTTAAGGGAACCGCTATTAATTGAATCCCAGAGGTTCTCTAATACAGTTTGGTTATGAACCCCCCCTCTCACTCCCCCTTCGTAAGGGGGAGAACTAATTATTGGAGGTTCCTTTAATTGAGTTTGGTATTAATTCCAGCCCGAAGCCGCCAGTTGTCTTTCAACACATTCCAACAACGTCCTGCGAATTCGACCGAGTGACTGATACACCGAATTCACTGGACGGTCTAATTTACTAGCCAGGATTTTTCCATTAACACCTGGCTCATAACGTTGTTGAATCAACTTGCGATCACCTTGCTTTAACTTGTCGATACACTTCGATAACGCGAGTCTTCGGGCCTCACTTTTCTCGCTGAGTTGTTCGACCGATTCTGCAACCGATTTGAGAAAATCGTCGTCAAAGAAAACTCGGCTGCGTTTGTTTTTTTGGCGATACTTCAAAATTTCTAAACTGGCAATTCGATAAACCCAGGCAACATAATTAGTGCCCGGTTCAAACTGATTCCATTTTGACCAAATCACAACATTTGTGTTTTGTAAAATCTCTTCCGCCGTATCCGGATTCCCCAGTTGAGCTAACAAAAACAAATAAACTCGACGTTGAGTGACGACAAACTGATCGATAAATTCTGCGTCTGGTCCCGGACTGTTTTCTTTGCCCCCCGGTTTGCCATCTTCAGCAGAGGGATGATTTACTTGAGGATCAGACACGCAAGTTTCTCACATTTACATAAGGCGAGCCGGAAGCAACACTCCCGGCTCGCGAATTAATGACATCATATTGCAGCTGGTAGAAGATTAACCAACGAGTTCTTCAATCGGGCTGCCACCGTTGGCAATTTTCATCGGACGTCCTCGTTTAGAGGTATGTACGATGT
>JAESQE010000468.1 GCA_016765335.1 Planctomycetaceae bacterium | reverse complement strand
TGACCTACGAAGCCGCCTGGCAGCTCGGTAATCTGGGCATGGGGCAGTCTACCGCAGTCGGCATTGGTGGAGATCCAATCATCGGGACTTCGTTCATTGATCTGCTCGATATGTTCGAAGAAGACCCTGACACCGAATCCATTTTGATGATTGGTGAAATCGGCGGAACCGCAGAAATCGATGCCGCTGAGTACATTAAGCAGTACATTACCAAGCCAGTCGGTGCCTTCATTGCTGGGAAAACAGCTCCTCCAGGAAAACGCATGGGACACGCTGGTGCGATTATCTCTGGAGGGCAGGGGACTGCTGACGAGAAAATCGAAGCTCTCGAAGCCGCAGGTGTTGTCGTCGCAGAAAGTCCAGCAGGCATGGGAGCAGCCGTTAAGCGAGCAATGGAAAAATAATTCTTTGCTCATGACACGCAGGTTGCTGGGTTGAGGCATTGTGCAAGTCTTCCTAGCTTTCCCTGGTTGCTTCTCTTGCCTTTTGGTTGAGTAATAAGTTCTGGTCCAGGATCAATCTGTTTGCACGACTTAACTTATTCTCTATAATCCGTTTTATCTTGACATCAATGTTAACCCTCAACTCTGAGCCTTGGCGATTATGAATTGGGTTGTTGAAACACTAAATTCTTCGGTCGGTAAAAAGCTGATCATGGCATGCACGGGACTTCTTCTGTGTCTGTTTCTGGTTGTGCATTTGATGGGCAACTTTTTGATGTTTGTGGGGCCTGATGCCTACAACGCTTATGCTCATGGATTGCATTCGCAGGAATGGTTTGTGCGAATTGCAGAAACTGGCCTTCTGATTCTGTTTGCCATTCATATCTGGCTTGCACTGGAAACGAATCGAGAGAATCGCGAAGCTCGTTCCCAACAATACGCAGTCAAGAAATCAAAAATTGCCAATCGCAGGATTCCGGAATCGATTTCACCCGAGAACAATATGTTACTCACCGGGGTTCTGGTACTGGCCTTCATGCTGCTGCATCTGGGCGATTTTACGCTCAACATGACAATGCCTGAAAAGATTGCAGGACTCGAACCGTTCGACAAAGCTTTTGTTATTATGAGATCGCCTGTTTCTGCGATTTCTTACTTACTGGGTGTGATTTTACTCGGTTGGCATTTGTCTCATGGCGTGACCAGCTTGTTTCAAACATTTGGTCTTCGGCATCCCAAATATGATCCACTGACTCGCAATGCTGGTCCAGCATTTGCGGTAGTGATTGCGATTGGATTTGCCAGTTTCCCTTTATTTGCTCTCATTTCTTCTTATGAGACGGCTGAGCCAACTTCGCACGAACAAGAAGAGACTGAGGAAGCGGAGCAACATTCACGAATTGTTAAACCAGTCGATACTGATTTCTTAGTTGCGTTTGATGATTTGTCTGCTGCAAAGTCTTTCAAGGAAAATCGAGAGTCTGTTAAGCCTTTAGCGGCTTGTTGAACAAGCAGTTACTTCCATTTAAACCTGCAAAATTTATTTTGTTGATATACACACTTTAACTTTTGGACGTTGTGTCATTATGACCGTTTTGCAATCCAAAATTCCGGATGGTCCAATCGCTGAGAAATGGACTCTTCACAAAAACAAACTCAAACTGGTTTCGCCCAACAATAAGCGAAAATACAACGTGATCGTTGTCGGGACCGGGTTGGCCGGCGCGGCTGCGGCTGCCTCACTGGCAGAAATGGGCTATAACGTTAAGTCGTTCTGCTATCAGGATTCTGCCCGACGCGCACATAGTATTGCTGCCCAGGGTGGGATTAATGCAGCGAAAAACTATCCGAACGATGGCGATTCAATCTGGCGACTTTTTTACGATACCGTCAAAGGTGGCGATTTTCGGTCTCGCGAAGCTAATGTGCATCGCCTGGCAGAAGTTTCGAACAATATTATCGATCAATGTGTTGCCCAAGGAGTTCCATTTGCCCGTGAATACGGCGGTCTGCTTGCGAATCGAACATTTGGTGGGGCACAGGTTTCACGAACATTTTATGCTCGTGGTCAGACCGGTCAGCAATTGCTACTCGGTGCTTACAGTGCGTTGATGCGACAGGTGAGCAAGAAGAAGGTCGAGCTTTTCCCTCGTCGTGAAATGCTCGATCTGGTGAAAGTTGACGGTGTTGCTCGTGGGATTATCACCAGAAACATGGTCACTGGCGAATTAGAAAAGCATGCAGCTGATGCGGTTTTGGTTTGCACCGGCGGTTATGGCAACGTCTACTATCTTTCGACTAACGCGATGGGCTGTAATGTGACTGCTGCTTGGCGCTGTCACAAACGAGGGGCGTTCTTTGCGAACCCCTGTTTCACGCAAATTCATCCGACTTGTATCCCTGTTTCTGGGGATTATCAATCCAAGTTGACGCTGATGAGCGAATCGCTGCGTAACGATGGTCGCGTCTGGGTTCCTAAAGATAAGGATGATAAACGCTCTCCTGGTCAGATTCCTGAAGAGGATCGTGACTATTATCTGGAACGGCGGTATCCGGCATTTGGAAATATGGTCCCTCGGGATGTTGCTTCCCGGGCAGCCAAAGAACGCTGTGATGCAGATTTTGGAGTGGGCAATGCAGGCTTGTCTGTTTATCTCGATTTCGATCGAGCAATTCAGGAGCAGGGAAAAGATGCCATCGAAGCCAAGTACGGCAACTTGTTCCATATGTATCAGAAAATTACAGACGAAAATCCTTATCAGGTTCCGATGAGAATCTACCCGGCAGTGCATTATACGATGGGTGGGTTGTGGGTTGATTACAATTTGGAATCAACCATCCCTGGACTATTCGTTCTCGGGGAAGCAAACTTTTCGGATCATGGAGCCAACAGGCTCGGAGCTTCTGCTTTGATGCAAGGGTTGGCTGATGGCTACTTTGTTGCTCCTTACACGGTGGGAAATCACCTGGCTCAAACAAAACCGGGCGAAATTGATACAACTCACTCGGCGTTCGAAGAAGTCTCTCAGGAAGTCAGCGGTCGTATTGATAAAATGTTATCGATCAAGGGCAAACGCTCGGTTGATAGTTTTCATCGTGAACTCGGTAAAATCATGTGGGACAAGTGCGGCATGGCTCGCAACTCACAAGGTCTGAGTGAAGGGATCGAACAGATCAAAGCCTTACGCACCGAATTCTGGGAAAACGTCAATGTGACCGGGAAAAGTGACCAGCTCAATCAAGAGTTGGAAAAAGCCGGACGCGTTGCAGATTTTCTGGAATATGGCGAGTTGATGTGCAGAGACGCATTGAAACGCGAAGAATCGTGCGGCGGTCACTTCCGGGAAGAGCATCAATCTGAAGAGAATGAAGCCCAACGTGACGACGAGAATTTCAGTCACGTTGCAGCCTGGGAGTACAATGCTGATGATCAGGAACCAACTCGACATCAGGAAGAGTTAAATTATGAAAATGTTGAACTGACCACAAGAAGTTACAAATAATTAATAGCGACACCGGCAGATGATTCGTGTTCTGTTCAGGTAAGAGGGATGCCTTCCCCTGATCTTCGAGATTTGCCGATCACCCTTTAAGTCTATAGACACAATGCCATGAACATCACTTTGCATATTTGGCGACAGGATGGCCCGGAAGCAAAGGGCACATTTAAGCTTTATCAGCTCGACAATGTTTCCATTCATATGTCGTTTCTGGAAATGCTTGACGTATTAAATGAATCCCTGGTTGCTCAGAATGAAGAACCAGTCGTTTTTGAACACGATTGCAGGGAAGGGGTTTGCGGGGCTTGTGGGATTATGATTAATGGTCAGGCGCATGGGCCGGATCATGAAACGACCGCCTGTCAATTGCACATGCGAAAGTTCAAGGATGGCGATCATATCTGGATCGAACCTTGGCGAGCAGGAGCCTTTCCTGTTTTGCGAGACCTGATGGTTGATCGTTCTGCCTTTGATCGAATCATGCAAGCTGGCGGATTCGTTTCTGTGAATACCGGAAATGCTCCGGAAGCAAATTCGAACATTATTCCAAAACAGAATGCAGATGAATCCTTTGATTCTGCAACTTGCATTGGCTGTGGAGCTTGTGTTGCTGCCTGCAAAAATGCCTCAGCGATGCTGTTCGTTTCAGCGAAAGTCTCTCAGTTTGCACTGCTTCCTCAAGGGGATCCCGAAAGGAAATCTCGTGTACAGAACATGGTTGGACAAATGGATAAAGAAGGTTT
>JAESQE010000467.1 GCA_016765335.1 Planctomycetaceae bacterium | reverse complement strand
TTACAAAAACATTCGCATTAATCGCCTCGGTGATCGTGGCTTTGGCAATCATCCCCCCTGTTGCTCACATCTTGTTTGCGAACCGAAAAGGATCGAAAAAGTTTTCGAAGATTCGATATTGGTTGCTGATTATTACCGGTTTGATCATTACGCTTCCGATGAATTCGATACCCTGGTGGTGTGGAATCATTTTGGCAGGTACGGGAGTCTTCAAATTGTTCGAAACTCGCATGTCTGCAAAAGTGAAAAAGTTGGGACCGATGTTTGCCAACAGCATCGCAATCCTTGTCGTTGGAGTGTTACTCACGACTCACTGGCTTCCTTTGGGCCCCGAGAAAGGGATGATCAGGAATATTCTGTTCGTCTTTTTACTTCTGGGAGGATTGCTTGCATTTTTCCAGATATTTCAAATCTATTTTTACAAACCGATTTTACGTTGGTGTCTGGCAAATAAGCTGCTGTTTCTCAGCTTGCCGGCAGTAGTCGTTATGGTAGGAGCCAGTGCCTGGCTTGGATTCGATAAGCTGTTCAGTTTTATGCCCGCTGCTGTTCGAAATACTTCCTCCTGGAAAATGGCCGCAACGACCTTCCCAGGTTTGGGAAAAGAATTCATGCCTCCGTTGGATGAAGGTTCTTATCTTTACATGCCCACAACGATGCCCCACGCTTCGATTGGTGAAGTGATGGATGTAATGCAACTCCAGGATACGCTGCTGATGTCCATCCCGGAAGTAGAATCAGCAGTCGGAAAACTGGGACGTGTTGAAAGCCCGCTGGACCCGGCACCGATATCAATGATAGAAACAATCATCACCTACAAGTCGGAATATACCACCGACAAAAACGGTCATCGGATGAAGTTTCGATATGACAAAAAGAAGAAAGAATTCTTGCGTAATGAGAATGGGACTCTGATCGAAGATCCTGCAGGTCGTCCTTATCGACAATGGCGAGACCACATACGTAAACCTGATGATATCTGGAAGGAAATCACGGAAGCTGCCCAGATTCCGGGAACAACTTCTGCTCCCAAACTACAACCGATCGCAGCTCGTATCGTAATGCTGCAAAGTGGAATGCGTGCTCCGATGGGGCTTAAAGTGAAAGGGCCGGATCTGGAAACCATCGAGAAAGTTGCTCTTAACATTGAAACATTACTGAAGCAGGTTCCTACTGTCGAGGCATCTGCCGTGATCGCAGATCGTATTGTCGGTAAGCCGTATCTTGAAATTGATATTGATCGCAGAAAGATCATGCGATACGGCTTGCATGTTCGCACGGTTCAAGATGTCATTGAAGTCGCCATTGGTGGGAAGCGAATCACTACAACGGTCGAGGGGCGAGAGCGTTACCCCGTTCGTGTCCGTTACCAACGAGAACTGCGTGACGAACTGGAAACACTGGGACGCATCCTGGTTCCCACTGCCAGTGGTCAGCAAATCCCGCTGGAGCAGCTCGCGACAATCAAATTTCTACGCGGGCCTCAAGTCATCAAAAGTGAAGATACATTTTTACTTGGTTATGTTCTGTTTGATATGAAGCCCGGAAACGCTGAAGTTGATGTTGTCGAACAGTGCGAGCAGTTTCTGAATGAAAAAATTGAAAGCGGCGATCTGATTTTACCCCCTGGTGTAAGTTTCGCTTTCGCAGGGAGCTATGAAAACCAGATTCGATCACAAAAAACGCTGATGGTCGTTCTCCCTTTGGCGTTATTTATGATTTTCCTGATTCTGTATTTCCAATTCAAATCGATCCTGACAACCTCACTCGTTTTCAGCGGAATTCTGATCGCGTGGTCCGGTGGTTTCATCATGCTTTGGCTGTATGGGCAACCTTGGTTTTTGAACTTCGATCTGTTTGGCACCGATGTTCGTGTATTGATGCAGGTGCATACCATCAACCTTTCTGTTGCAGTCTGGGTCGGTTTCTTGGCATTATTCGGCATCGCAACCGATGATGGCGTCGTGATTGCAACTTACCTCGATCAGAGTTTTCGAGAAAAGAAAATCAACTCGGTTCAGGCAGTACGCGAGGCAACTTTGGAAGCTGGTTCAAGACGTGTGCGTCCCTGCCTGATGACAACCGCCACAACAATACTCGCACTTATCCCGGTGCTAACCTCCACGGGCCGTGGGGCAGATATTATGGTGCCGATGGCGCTTCCAAGTTTTGGCGGCATGACCATTGCCATCATGACAATGTTCGTCGTCCCGGTCCTCTACTGTTCCATCATGGAATGGAAACTGAAATTAGGTATTGACGATCCACGCTTTGAAGAACACGCCCAGGCATAACAGATGCAACTCGTTCCCAAGGCTCTTGACTTGTCGTTACCCACATCTCAAATAGTTCATTGAGTGAAAAATTAACAAAAAACAAGTTGGTTTTCCATTTCTCATCGGGCCAAAGGCCCAGCAATTTACCTAGCCCAGCCCAACGGGCTGGGTGGGCTGGCATGATATTATGGTGAGGGCCAACGGTCCGGTCATTTGTAAAATGTTGAAAGACGGTTACACATTTGGGCAACTGGTCGGACCGTTGGCCCTACTTTCGTCTTTCTTATAGGAAAAATCACATCATAAAGATGTGGGTAACGACAAGGGCCCCGCAGGAGGAATTAGTGGAAGCCCTGACAATGTTTGATCTGGCCGAACACCGGTTCAATGATCGCCTTGCGACGAGCATACTCCTTTCGTCCCTTCTTTGTCCGAAGCCGGCATTCGTTCGTTATGTTTTTGACGACCCGTGGCAATGAACAGATTATTAATTCGATCATTGGCGTCCAGCGCGGCCATGTTCTCTTCGCTGAAATAGCCCGCATCCATGGTTAACGCTTTCACTGGCTCGGTCACCTCAATCTCATTCAGATTCGCCAACGTCTGCTCAACCATTGGCACTGCTCAATAGTGTCCGATGAAATAATTGCCGTGAGTTCCCTGTTTTTCTTTTTTGCTGAATGGCATAAGGTTCGCAGTTGATTCTTGCATGGTATAATCGATACTCCAACTTGGCGATAAAAAAAGTGGCAAGTCCGATGACGAGCAACCTCGCCATCGGACACATCAGGTGCAGGGAGGGAAGTACATTAAACAGTTGAAAAAGTTTGTGCAAACCCTACGCCAAGAGGATTCACAGTCTGCACATGGCAATCAGAAACGGTTTCTTGATGACGTTTTCATCACCTATCTGTCCACACGTAAAATCTGAGCACACTTTCAGACTTCAACGCACTGGCTGATCTCGCACGCTTACAGCCGCTTGTTGAAGCATTACAAAAATCACTTCAGCGGAATCAATTTCATGGCACAACAGAAAAAGGTGGGTTGTTTACTTCGTCGATCCTGAAAAACTCTTTTGGAACTTGCCTGTGGGTGGTGGCTGGGGATTGAGGTGTTAGAATTTGCAAGGTTTTTGTCTGTCCGTCTTCGAAACCTTGCAATTTG
>JAESQE010000466.1 GCA_016765335.1 Planctomycetaceae bacterium | reverse complement strand
GTGGATTCGTGCCTCGATCCATGATTTTATTTTGCGTTCTTGGAGCATTGTGAAGCTTGGAGAACCTAATACAGCAGACAATGTCAGTGAACTCGAAATCGCAACTGATTTCGACGATTTGAATCTGGAAATCGTTTCTGAAAAACAGGTAGGCTCATTGCCAGCCAAGTCAGATCAATGGTTCTTGAAAGCTTCTGGTCAAGAAACGGGGCCTTTCCCATTTGAAGATTTAGTTGCGATGGTTGCTGATAACAAGGTTGGCCCTGAAGACTTTTTGAGGCACGGTCACCAGGGGAAATGGATGATTGCAGGCGAAATTGCAGGCTTGATTCCAGAGGCCGATGATGATTTCGAACTCAGTAGCGGTACTTCTTTTGCACCACCCCCTACGTTACAGCAGTCCGAAGTTGAAGACGAATCTTCGGCCCAGCCAGAAAACCTCAGCTCGGCAGTAACACCTGCAAAAACAGAGACTGATAAAAAACAAGAAATCGCAAATCGATTAAACGCCTGGCTCAGTGACAATGTGGACTCTGTGGAAGAAACTTCTCAGGCAACCAAGTCGGAATCAGCCAGCCCTGCACCAGCAAGTAAAGGCAATCAACCGCCTGCTCGTAAAGTGCAGCCGAAGGTAAAAAAAGTCAAACAGCCCCGAGAAAAAATAGATCTCAGTGGGCTTAAAAAATATTTCGATCCCAAAGTCTTGGGCATCATCGGGGGAGCAGCTGTTATTGTTGCATGTGTTTTCCTGGTGAGTATGGTCGGCGGGTCAAACGACACGGCTATCTATCACCGCTACGAAGAAATCTATGCTCAAATTCTAAGGGCAAAACAAGGCAACCCTGGTCAGATTGAAACAATCGCAGAGCAGACGATTCCCGAACTGGAATTGACCATTGATGAACTCATCGCAGATGGTGCAGGAGCCAAAAAAGCAGCTAAGCAAAAGTTGCTTTTTGCAGCAAGAGATTGCCTCATCCCAATGCTTGAAAACAATTCAGCAGACACCAAACGCCTTGACGAAAGGTTTATTGGCCTTCAGAAAGAAGTCGCCAATTTACTCGGTGTAAAATAAAGTGATACAGATCCGTCCTGCTATTTGCCCAATTCATCAAGTTCGATCAGCTTGAGTCGCACACTAATAATGTACGGTTCTTGACCAGCGTCCCAATGACCGTAAGTTGTGGTTACGATTGTGCCATCGGGAAGCAGTTCAACTCCCGGATAAGAAGTGTCGTACCCTTTTGTGTTGTCTTTGAGTCGGACAAAATATTCTCCCTGTGAACCAGAAACCAAATCATCCCAGGTTCCAACCCAAGCGGTCCAGTCGCCTTCAAAGTCTCTCACTTTACGAGACTGAGCAGGCGCGATGCAGCGGAAGGTAATAAAAAGGCGTCCGTCAGGTCCATATTTTCCGGTGTGCCGATCTCCGGTCAATGTTAAAGGTAGCTCTTTCGGGGCAGTCCAGGTTTCGCCTTCATCTTTTGAGAATATAATATGCGAGTTTTTTGTTCGTGTATTCTCTCTGAGCAAAACAGCCAGCTGTTTTCCGTCAGGCGACCGGATACAGCCCGGCTCGCAAAGATGAACTTTATTAGATCGATAAACCGCTTCCGGAAATGACCAGGTTAAACCACCGTCACTTGAAAACGTTTTGTAAGGAACAAAGCCCGGCTTTTTATTCTTTCTTCCGTCCGCGGTAAAAAAACGACCATCGTCGTGAAACATCGCCATGTATTTTCCTGGAGTTTTGAGCCTTTCAACAAAGCCCATCACAACAATTCCTCCCCATTCGCCGACTTTCTTCAATTCACTCCAAGACTGACCATCGTCTTCGGTGACAGCCAAACGAGCCGGATATAATCCAGACCACATGATGATCCTCTTTTTGCCCTGAGCATCAACGACTCGATGCAGCGTGGGAACTTCCAGCGAAGTGGCCCAGTTCGCCGGAGTGGGCAATCGCTCACCCCAGGTTTTTCCGCCATCGTTGCTTCGCTTGTACATCACCGGACCACGGCCGTGCCCCTTAGGATAAACACAGAGAATTGTTTTCCCATCATCCAACAAGCACGTCGTAGGATGCCCAAGATACTGACCTGGCTCGCGGTCTACGATAGATTGTCGTGACTGGTCATCATTCAAATCGATGGTTGTAATATCAAATTCGGGAGCAGGGTCAGCAACTGCAACTTCACCAGAAGTGATCATCATTGCCATCAGCACGACACTGGCAAGAAGAAACAATCCAAAACTTGCCTGATGTCTTGTGTTACGATTTTTCATATCACGAATGCCTTTTTCTTTTTACTGGGATACCTCTGGAACCGAGTGCTCTGACCTTAACGAATCGCTTGACCATCTACGGTGAGGATTTGCGTGTTCGTCAGGGAGTTGCCGAAGTTTTTGAAATCGTGGAATTTCCAGACAACCTGCTTGGCTCGATTGATTTCAATAATCTGAGGATTCTTCGGACCAGCATGGCAATTTCCAAGCACAATGTTTCCGCTGGGTAAAACCTGCAATGTTGTCACCCAGGCCAGTTGAATGCCGGAAAGTTCATTTTGATCCAACGCCCAGACAATGTCTTTGCCTGGCGTGACTTCAATGACTCGATGTCCGTTTCCAGTTGAAATCAGAGTGTTGCCATTTTTCAATCGCAGAGCTGCAAAGCACTGGTTGCCATGGGCATCCACTCCGTGGCCTGGCTTGCGTGGCTTATTAAATAAAGGGACATCGTAACTCCACACAACCTTGCCCTCGGGACTGTATTCGTAGACGGCCCCTTTGTTTTCGTGGCAAACCAGATAGTTCCCATTCTTAATTTTACGCACCAGCCGAGTGTCCTGGTGAGGCACCGGTTTTTCAATTTGCATTGACATATTGTGGATCGCTTTGCCTTGTGCATCGACTTCAAGAATCCGAGCCGCCCCTGACTCTGCAATCATCGTCAAGCCGTTTGCCAGGCGTTGAAAAGCGTGTACTTCAATTCGCTGCCCTTGATTCCCATTCTTCATGGCCGAATCGTAAGTCCAAACGGTTTCGCCTGACTTGGGGTCAATCTCGATCAACTTAGTCCAATCGGTTTGGAATAGAATGTTGCCATTGGGTAAGCGGTGCAAATCATGTAGCGGACCAATGCGATGAGTCCACTTCAGTTGACCATCTTCCCCAACAATTGCAATTAACTGCTTGGAAGAATCCGCCGTAAGAAAAGAACGACGAGGCTCAGCTGCACAAGCTAGCGTTCCCACCAACAACAGGCACATTACAACTGCGGACGAAATGTGTTTCAAACTGAATAACCGGAAGTTCATAATTTGAAGGCTTTCATTAATCCTATGAATAATTTGAATAGAATCACTATTTCATCAATAATCGTGGCAACAATCAATCAACAGCAACATCAGGATTGCTCTGGCTGATCAGGAAAACCTGGTTCTTCTGAAAACTTAGGGACAGATCCTTTATCCGGATCGACATAATATTCGCTAAGATCAAACTTCCCGGAAACTTCTGCTTCGAGGATTTTTAATCGTGTTTCGAGTAACTGAAATCGTTGTTCAGCAAGAGGATCGAGCTGTTGATGTCGTTTTTTCTTAAGGTGTGGAACTTTCGGGTACCCCAAATGTCTTTGAAGGGCAGCAAACATATACAGCGGATCTCGTCCTTGATTCGCCTTGGCAATTCGCCCTTCTTGAACACCAAACAAGACAGCAAACCTGGGCGTGTAATCCCGGTGTTCAGGCTGTTTGCAAATTTCCTGCACACGGAACTGCGAACGTCCAAAGACTAATTCAGAGAATTCGACGATCCCCAGGGACTCGCGGATTTTTGTAATCCATTGCCCCCAGTCTTTGTTGAACATCGGATCGTTTGCAATCGCTTTGAGTCCATCTTGATACCCAATTCGGTTGCGAGAGATGCATTCAAACTGGTAGAGAAACAACCCCTGAGGCGAAGTCTCTTCCTGGGCCAGGTACTCAGCTTCTTTTTCAAGTATTTCTAACGCCAGCCGCATATCAAACTTTGCACGATCCAGTTCTGCTTTCGCAATGAGTTGATGTTGGAACGGTGTGAAATAATGTGAGAGCTGAGCCATCGCACCGGAGATTTTCCCGTGAAGCATCAACTCAGAATTCATAAATTCCAAAGCCATTGGCAATCGGGTTGTTGAAAGAATTTCCTGCGAGACAGTTTCCAAAATTTCCTGTGCAGCAAAACCATCATCCAAGCGTTCCCGGTACGTCCGAAAAAAATAGGCTTGTTCGACATATTCGTCACGCTCATGGAAAGTGTTAGCCAACAGATTCTCCCTCGTTGTTATTTTCTCGTTCCCAAGCTCCTGCTTCCTTCTCGATGGAATCAACTAATCAGTGACTGATTCAATCCAGGATCTCGGCAAAAAGACTGTTCACCTCCAATTAGTGTAACACAGGCCATGTTGCAAAGTCACTTTGGCCAGCCAGCTGTTCGATATTCCCAGGATATCTACCAAACTCAAAAAAACCTGCGATGCATGAGTGATCGTAGCCTTCTGTTGACAAGAGGAAGGGGAGGAAACATCCAACGCAGTAACAAATACGCGAATGCGTATCAGATTTGCGACAGAGTTGGTTCCCAGCAACTGATCGCCTATAATACAGTCTCAAAAACAGGAAGCATTGACTCTGCACACTCCCAGCCATCGCCTTAGCCTTGTATTGGCAAGGACTTAGGGAATGTTCAACGCGAGAACAAAGACGCGAATGCGTATAACTCCTCGACACGCCCTGTTTCTTTGTTTTTATCACTTTGTTTACTCACCTTATTTAATAGCCAATCTTAAAGATATGCCCGTTTTACTTCAGTTGCAGGATGCTACCAAAAGTTATGGTTCCCAAAAGTTATTGGACCATGCAAGTGTTTCGTTGAAAAGTGGAGAAAAGGTCGGCTTCATTGGCCGCAACGGAGCCGGTAAATCGACTCTGTGCCGAATCCTGCTGGGGAATGAGGAACTCGATAGTGGCGAAATCATTCAACATTCTTCGTTACGAATCGGTTATCTGCAACAGCACGATCCATTTCAAGAAGGCGAATCTGCTCTCGACTTTTTAATGCGAGACACCGGCGCTCCTGATTGGCAGTGCGGCGAAGTGGCAGCAGAATTCGAAATTAAAGGGGATTATCTGGAAGGCCCGGTTCGCGAACTTTCCGGGGGTTGGCAAACGCGTGTCAAACTGGCTGGATTGCTTTTGCAGGATCCGAACTTGTTGGTCTTAGATGAACCGACAAACTTTCTGGATCTGCGGACACAAATTCTTCTGGAACACTTTCTCAGACATTTTCGTGGAGCTTGCCTGATCGTTTCTCATGATCGAGGCTTTCTCAAAGCGACTTGTACGCACACTCTGGATATTTCTCGCGGTCAACTGACCATGTATACCGGGAATGTCGAAAAGTATCTTGAAGCAAAAGCTGTGCAGAAAGAGCACGATTCCCGAGTCAACGTTGCAACTCAGACAAAGATGAAGCAGCTCGAAAGGTTCATCAACAAAAATCGAGCCAATGCAAATACTGCTGCCCAGGCACGAAACAAAGCCAAGCAGCTGGATCGTCTGGAAATCATTGACCTCGAAGGAGCAGAGGCTACTGTCAGCATTATCATTCCCAAAGTTGAGCCAAGACAAGGCCCTGCACTGAAATGCAAAGACGTAACCATTGGATACCCGGATCATACCGTTGCCAAGGATATTCACTTCGAAATTGATCACGGTTCTCGTGCCGCTGTTGTGGGAGATAACGGTCAGGGGAAAACAACGTTATTGCGCACCATTGTTGGCTCGTTGGAAACTCTCGAAGGGGAGCACAAATGGGGCTACG
>JAESQE010000465.1 GCA_016765335.1 Planctomycetaceae bacterium | reverse complement strand
CCATCGACGACTCGGTGATCGTAAGTGAGCGCAACATACATCATCGGGCGAATGACAACTTCACCGTTGAGTGCAATCGGGCGGTCAACAATACCATGCATTCCCAGAACACCACTTTGAGGCGGATTGACAATTGGGGTCGAAAGCAAAGAACCGTAGATGCCGCCGTTGGTGATGGTGAAGTTTCCGCCTTCCATTTCATCGAGGGTGATTTTGTTTTTGCGTGCCCGCTGACCGAAGTCTGCAATTTTTGATTCGATTTGAGCAAAACTGAGTCGCTCTGCATTTCGAATGACCGGGACAACCAATCCTTTTCCTCCACCGACTGCGACACCGATATCGTAGTAGTTGCGATAAATCAGATTATTATCCTTCATCTGGGCAGCCACCTGAGGCACTTGGTTGAGTGCATCGACCACTGCTTTCACAAAGAACGACATGAAGCCGAGTTTGATTTCGTACTTCTTAACATACGCCTCTTTGAACTGGCTTCTTAGATCCATCACTTTTGACATATCAATTTCATTGAACGTCGTCAGGAGAGCTGCGTTCTGTTGTGCTTCGACAAGCCGTTGTGCAATCCGCTTACGAATCGGACTCATAGGCACAATCGTCTCTGATCGCATCGGCTGATCTGCTGCCACTTCGCTGCCTTCAGCTGACTGCGATCCCGCTTGGATCACATCTTCTTTGAGGATTCGATTCCCCGGACCCGTTGGCGTGACTTGCTCGGGAGAAAGACCACGCTGTGCCAACTCGCGGGCAGCTGCGGGCATCACCTTGGCTGAAGACGCTGGTGCAGAACTTTCAGCTACAGCTGCGGGTTGCGATTCTTTCGGAGCAGCTTCGGCTCCAGACGGAGCTGCCGCTTCTTCGAAGTAGGCAATTAAATCGCCAATCGCAGCCATTTCTCCCGCTTTGACGAGAATTCGCGTGATTTTTCCGCCAGCTGGTGCAGGGACATCAAATGTCGCCTTGTCTGTTTCCAGCCCGACCAGGTCTGAATCAACAGCAACCCAATCACCTTCTGCGACGTACCATTCCCCGATTTGTACTTCGGTAATAGATTCTCCAACCGCAGGAACTTTAATCTCCAGTGCCATGTCTGCTCCGCATTGTTTGGTTTAGCAGTTTGTTTGAAACGCCTTCGTGAACAGGCAAGAGATCTTGTATCACTTCACCTGTTCAACGCATCTACCTAGGGAACTCTATGAATTCAAAGGGAGCACAGACATTCTGTGTCTGTGTCGTTTGAGCATGCCGTAATTCAAGGCAGACAAGAATGTCTACCCTCCGCTCGTAATGTCTTTTGAATTCATAGAAGTTCCCTTTATATAATGCGAGAATATAGCCCCTGAGATATCCGTCAACTATGCGACAAGGAAAAAAGGGAGTGGAATAAAAATAAGCCCTAAATGGTCCAGTTAGTAAAAGGTTCAGAAAAACCGGAATAGTACAGTTCCGTGCACCTTAACCAGGTAGGCCGACCTCACCAGCAGCAGCAATCAGCGAATACTTGCTACCCAGAACCCGCATACTTCGCATGGTTACCCCAGCCTATCATTTCGCGAGGATTGCTTGCGCGTTAGTATTTATGAATGCACATTCAAATTGAAAATCTTCATAAAACATACCGGCGAGGCGAGACTGAACTGGAAGTCTTAAGAGGGATCTCGTGCGAATTTACGCCGGGATCTTTCAATTTCATTCTTGGACCTTCGGGAAGTGGGAAAAGCTCGCTGCTTTATTTGCTGGGCGTTCTGGATCAAGCGACCTCCGGAAGAATCCTCATTGATGACTCCGCCATCGATTCCTGGGACGAAGCAACATGCAACGCTTACCGCAAAAGCGATGTCGGCTTCATCTTTCAGAATTTCAACCTGATGTCGAATCTAACCGCTTTGGATAACGTACTTGTCCCGTTTCTTCCTCAGGGGATTGATGCCGAGATCACGCAACGAGCGGAGCAGCTACTGGAGCGGGTCGGATTGAAGGACCGCATCGATCACAAGCCGAATCATCTTTCTGGTGGCGAACAGCAACGCGTCGCCATCGCTCGGGCGTTGCTGAAAAAGCCGAAGCTCATCCTGGCAGACGAACCAACCGGCGAACTCGATAGCACATCGGGTCACATGATTTTCCAACTGCTTCGCGAACTGGGCCAGGAACAGCAAGCCATCATCATCGTCGTCACCCACGACGAACGCCACATTTTACCCGAAGATATCGTGCATCGCATTGAGGATGGTTTGCTTATTGATATTGATGAAGCTCAGCAATCGGTGTAGTGTGCATGTGGCCGTGATTCATTGTATTAATGGATTGCCACATGGATGAAGCTAACAATATTAAAGGAGTGTCGAAATGACATGCAAGTCACTTTTTCTAACCAGTTTTGCTATTCCGCTGCTACTGCTTTCAACGCATGTAATTGCAGATGAGCAAACTAATGCTCGCTCTTTGCTAATCCATGTTCGAGTTCTGGAGGTAACGAATCCTGAATCACCAATGCCTGTCGAAAAAGTAGTGAGAAGCATTACAATCACTGGAAAAGAGGGAGAACCCAGTTGCTCTAATTTTGGCCACAAATTTATTGGTGAGGGTGAGAAAAAGATCGGGGTTTATGATTCAGCCATCAATGTTAACCCCGGGAAAATTGTGGAGCACCGGAAGGGTGAGGTTGTCACCAAGACAGTGGAGATGAATTTTAAATTCCTTAAATTCAAAATCCAAAAATTCGGTACCCCGGAAGCTCATGCTACCTCTTATACCGTAGGAGTTGAAAAGACATTAACGCTTGGCAAAACAGAACGATTCCCGTGGGGAGAAGTAGAAAACAAGTTTGTAGAACTCACGGTTTCCGAAAAAGAAAAATAACCGAGTCCTCCAGCCGGAACTTCGCGATGCTTGTTCCGGCGTACTCTTGGGAAGATCACTTCAATGCGTAATTCATCTACCGCTTCTACACAGGTGCATTTGGAAGTTGAAGGGGAAGTGGCTCGGGTCACTTTTTCTGGCGAGAAAGGGATTCAAATCCTGGGGGCGGAAACTCGGAATGAGTTGAAGCTTGTACTCAAGGATTTAGAGTGCTTGCCTTCGCTGCGCATTGTGCTGTTTCAGGGAACCGGTCGAACATTTATAGCCGGTGCAGATATTCAGGAATTTATTGACATGGAAGAAGAATCGGGAAAGAAACTCATTCAAGACGGGCAACAGTTGATGTCCAGAATCGCTGCACTGCCTGCAATAACTATCGCTGCGATCAATGGTGCTTGCGCGGGAGGCGGCTTCGAACTCGCATTGGCGTGTGATTATCGATTGGCAACCAGTAACGCAAAAGTCGGCCTGCCTGAAACAGCCCTCGGGTTGTTGCCGTGCTGGGGTGGAACAATTCGCACGACGCTGATGTTCGGTTCTGCGGTCGCCACTCGGCTCATTGTAACCGGCGAATTGCTACTTGCCGAGGATGCAAAACAAATCGGCATCTTGCATGAAGTTTGCGAGCCATCGCAGTGGGAAGAATTTCTTACCCAGTGGATCGAAACGCTTCTTTCCCGTGGCCCCACTGCACAACGAGAAGCGAAACGTCTGATTAAGAAAACCGAGAACACAGTCAGCCAGATCGAACTCGGATTCAGCGACGAACTGAACGCCTTTATGCAAACTCTTCGAAGCGGAGAACTACAAATCGGTGCCCAGGCATTTCTGAAAAAACAGAAACCAGTCTGGTCCTGATACGCTTATTACGAACAGCTTGGCTACACGCATAATCCACGCTACTGGTATTTGGAACCAGGGCAAGAGATCTCATAGGACTTTATATCGCACCTCTTTAAAGATTATAACGGATTTTCTTCTCCTTTTTTCTGAGGGAGCAATCATTCAAAGCAACGTAGAGTGGGTCCGTTTTCGTAGGTTGGGATAGCGGATGCGTATCCCAATCTACAAACTGAATCACGGCAGAAGAAGCAGCTGGGATTACGACTTACTCTTACGATAACAATGGGAATCAAAGTTCTATTGAAGAGCCGGGTGGTGATGTTACGACCAACACCTGGGATGGTGAGAACCGACTGGTGCAGGTGGAGCATCCGGATTTCACGATCACCAGTTATGTGTATGATGCGAGCGGGCATCGGATTGAAAAAGATGATGGCGTGGACGTGATTCGCTTTTTGTACGATGGCAACAACGTCGTGCAAGAGTGGGATGATCTCGGCAGCGTCGAAGCAGAATTTACTTAGTCGATCCTGAAAAACTCACTTGGGTGATTGGATTGTGATTTTCCTGAGGGAGCTTGGAAATTATTTGCTTCGGCTTGGAGTCAGGGAGAATTTTGTTAGGCGACTTGATGCCAAACTGATCGGTTTCGCTGCAAATATCGACTGGTGAGGGTCACTGAGACCCAAAAAACCAGCGCAGCGACAAGGCCTCGCAGCAGCTTGCGTAAGTTGAAGCCCGCTGCGGACAAAATCGCGTCGATGGCATCTCCAGCCAGGCCTTTCAAAAAACAACGACCCATGCGGTGATCACTTTTTGTGCGACCGATGATCGGCTCGATCGCACTTCGCCGTTTGCGTTTTGTGCGAGTGACGTTACGATGTTTGGCGGCTCGACTCAGTTTTAGAATCGCTTTGTGATACAACTTGGCGTCCGTAGGGTGTGCGATATTTTTTCTCTTGCACCGTGGTATCAACATTCACCTGATACGCATCAGCGTATTTGCTCTCGCGTTACCGATTCCCTCAGCCCTTGTCAGCATGAGGCCACAATCGATAGCTTCTCGCAAGTATTAATTGAGTTTGGTAT
>JAESQE010000464.1 GCA_016765335.1 Planctomycetaceae bacterium | reverse complement strand
TTTATCAGGTCGATCTGTCTCGTAACGGATTCACCGAAGCTTCTTATTTACAACAACGAATTGCAGAAATTGGTGCTCGGCCTTGCAACCATTGTTATACCAGCCCGATCACCGTAGCTGCTAGTTTGCATTGGTTAGCAACTTGCAAAGATGCATTCATCTTTGAAGATTGCGTCGAAGATGAACCGCTTCGAAATGAGTTGACCATTGAAAAAGTGCAGGCTGAAAACGGAATTATCCAAGTTCCGACCGGACCGGGACTGGGAATCACGTTGAATGAAGATTTTGTTTCTGCTCACATTGTGGACGAATCGAATTAAGACTTGTGCTAGATTCTGATAACAGTCATTGAGATCTTGAACCACTAAGACTCAAAGACACGAAGAAACCAGCCACGGATGGGCACGGATTTATCACGGATAAAAAACAGCAAACATTATTGATTCTTATAACCAGCAAGGTCAGCAGTATGTCAGATTCTCCAGTTCAGACTAATATTGATTTCAGCAAACCAGGAACTCAGTGGGGGACATTGGATATTCCGTTTTCCTACAACCTGAGTGGTTGGGCGAAATTGAAGATTCCAATTTCCACTATTTCAAACGGTGAAGGCCCTACAGTATTGTTGATGGCTGGAAATCATGGCGATGAATATCCTGGTCAAATCGCGATCATGAAGTTAATGAAATCGTTAGAGCAGGAGCAGGTCACCGGACGGATCATTTTCATCCCTGCAATCAATATGCCCGCAGCCAAAGCGGCAACGCGTCTTTCGCCATTGGATGGCAAGAATCTGAATCGCTGTTTTCCGGGTGATATTGACGGGACAGCAACCGATTTAATGGCTCACTATTTATCAAACGAAATTTTCCCAATCGCTGATGCTGTGATCGATTTACACACGGGAGGGCGTGGCGTCTATTTTTATCCGTGTGCCCATATGCATCTGGTTGATGATTTGGAATATCGACGGCGCATGGCAAAAGCTGCCCAGGCATACAACACTGATTTCACTTTTCTGTATGCTGATGTCGCAGGCAAAGGGCTTTTACCGGTGGAAGTTGAAAGCAAGGGCAAGACAATCGTGACCACAGAAATGGGAGGGGGCGAAGTCACAACAGCTGCGGTTCATCGCACGAGTCAGGACGGTCTGAAAAATGTGTTGATTCATTTGAAGGTGATTGAAGGCGAAGAAAAATCGCGAGTTGATTTAGGACTTCCTCCCACACGTTGGGTTCAGGCATTAGATGCAGAAGATTACATTTTTGCACCAGAATCGGGTTTGTTCGAAAGTTTTGTTGACGTCGGAGCAGAAGTTTCAAAAGACCAACCTCTAGGTGCCCTCTACTTTCTGGAAAGGCCTGATCGCGAATCAACAATCATTCATGCCAATAATGATGGGATTGCCATTGCTCATCGCGGGCCAACACTGACTTCTCAAGGAGACATTCTTTTCTGCTTAGCACATAATGTGGAAGCTGAAGTGCTGAGAACATTTGAATAATACCAAATTCAATTAATACTTCCCGAAGATATCACTCGTGGCCTTGTACTGACAAGGACTTAGGAAACAGACAACACGCAAACAAATACGCGAATGCGTATAACTAGCGATTCAATTCTAATTGACACAGGGAAACTGCAATGAGTTGGCTCGACTGGTTAATCGTTTTTATTCTTAATGGCTCGGTCATCGCATACGGATTCTATCTGGCTCGAAATACCAAAACGAGTAGTGATTGGTTTTTGGGAGGACGCAGCCTTCCGTGGTGGGCGTTAGGGCTTTCTATTTTTGCAACCAGTGTTGACAACGCAGATGCTGTTTCTTTGACCGGGTACGCATTTAACAACGGCATGCATGTCATTACGGTTTTCACAATGGCCAGTGTTGCCGGGGCGGTGCTGGCTTCGTTTGTGGTGGTTCCGGTATTATATCGAGGCGGATTTTACACCAATGCAGAATATCTGGAAACACGATACGGAAAATCGCTGCGAACAATTAGCGCTTTGATTCAAATCCAGTATCGCACAACGATGCTCGGTTTGATGATCTGGTCAATCTTTTTGATGCTTCAGGGAATTCTGGAAATTACCCCTGTCCAATCATGGGCAGTGATTGTCTTGCTGGTTATTTTCACTGCTGCCTATACTACTTGGGGCGGCTTAACGTCTGTTGTTTGGACCGATGCATTACAAAGCCTGATCATGATGGCTGCCGGCATTACAATTTTCCGGGCTGTTTGGGTTGCAAGCGGTGGCTGGGCCGAAACCGTTCAGAAATTGTCACAATCGACAGATGCCAACGGACAGCCCTTAATCAACTGGCTGCATATTGGACAATTCCAGGATAGCCAAGCGACCTCGCCGTATTTAATTGTTATTGGTTGGACTATTATTGGGCTGGGTTATTACACGGTGAATCATACGCAAACGATGCGGCTGATGGGGGCGAGATCGGAATGGGATATGAAAATGGCGACGCTCTTTGGGTGCTTGCTTATTATGCCGATCATTATCGGAACAGCTTTGATGGGGGTTATGGGCCGCGTGCTGGTTCCTGAATTCACAGAACATTCCTCAGCTGATCAGCTTTTCCCGTATTTTGCGAATCAGTATTTAGCCCCCGGTTTCAAAGGATTGGTGGTTGCAGGACTCCTTTCAGCTGCAATCAGTACGTTCGATTCCATCGGCTCGGCGCTCTCTGCCCTGTTTACTCGCGATATTTATGCCTCTTGGATTTGCACCAATCAATCTGAAAAGCACTACTTAAAGGTCACACGCTGGGCAACTGTTGGCATTTTGATGATGGGGTTTCTTTATATCCCGTTCATTGCCAGGTTTGATAACATGATCAAGGCGTTACAAACTTTGATCCCAATTTTTGTCACGCCGTTATTTACTATTTATCTTGTGGGCGTGATTACTCGTGTTCCTCGACAAGCTGGATTGCTTGGGCTGATTACAGGTAGTCTGTTTGGTTTACTGGGATTTGTAGACCGCGAGTTGATGGATCTGACCTGGGTCAGTCCGATGTTAACAGAGAAATGGTATGCGTTTCCCAGTTCGATGATCGTGACTACGCTTGCGATGTTTGCAGCTGTGCTCAGATGGGGCTGGCTAGCTAAAGATGATTCAACCACACAAGCCGAAATCGGCGATTCGGTGGAATCGAATTGGCTTGCCCAAAGCAGCTTAGAACTACGCGAACTGAAAGCATCAGCCCCTTCGAAACCAATCCCGCAGTACCTCAACCCCAACTGGTACGCCATCGTTTTATTTGCAATTTCCTGCTGGATTGTGTTTGGATTCTTTTGGTAAACAAAGAAGCAAAGATGCGGTATTTGAGGGAACTCAATTTTGAACCGCCAAGCCTCGAAAACACGGAGGAAATGAGCCACAGAGATCACGGAGAACACCGAGATAAAAGAATTTGATAGCCACGGATCAACATGGATGCTCACAGATAAAAATAGCAAAAGTAGCTCAGAGCAATGTACTCCTCCTTTTCAAGGGGAGCTAGAGGGGGTGAGGATCAACGAGGGAGAATCTCCAACTTTTTTGATTCAACCAGCTTTTTGGTTATAGAGACTCAGGCAGGCACACGAAGATGGGGGCAAAGCACCGCATCCTACATTTGAATCTCGCGTTGATTGTTCGTTGAGGACTGAGGAACGGCTTCTTGTTGCTACGCAACCTCAACTGCCCCTTTGGGATATTGCAACTTTGCCAGAGTCTTTTTAGGGTGATCTGCGTGTTACCGTATCACTGCACCGGATTTCATTGCCAGTTTCTGACGCTGCCATTCTGCCAGGCCTGCTTTCAGGAACTCAGTAAATTCACCAGTAGCACGTTCTGCTCCTCGATAGCTGCTGAGAATCGTTTTCCCATCTGGCATCACAATCGCATACGCGGGAAGTGTTGCATCATTGAACCAATCTGATTGAAGCAAACGGTTCTTATTAAGAATTTGTTCAACCAATTTTTTATCAGATAATTCGGGAACCATGTCTGTGTAAAGTTGGACTCGCACAAATTTCTCTAATAACTCGTGATTCTCTTTCTTTGGGAACACATTGATTTCCATGAATCGGCAACTTACACAATTCGTTCCGGTAAAGTCAAAAAACATCGGTTCGTTATTTGCTTTGGCGTATTGAATCGCCTGGTCAACATCTAACGCATAAAGCAGTTCATTATGCATCAGTGCCGGCCCCAGGTTCTCATCATTTTTACTTTCAAATGTCTGAGGTGCAAAAGCTGCAATTTGCTGCCAGACAACTCCGGTGGGTGGATTGGTTCCGTAAATCCCGGTGGCCAAATAAGCAGAAAATCCGAGGAATGTCATCGCAAAAGATAATTGAAGCACTCCAATGGAATCTGTTTGCGTATCGTGTTGCAAACGGAAGATGCCCAGCAAGTACAGCCCAGCGACAATGCAAAGCACCATCCAGGATGTCATCACCACTGCGTAATCGAAAAAGTAAGGTGCAGAGAACCAGCCGATATCTGCAACACTCAAAAACTTGAAGGCTGCTCCCAGTTCAAGCAGTCCAAAAACCACTTTCACGCGAAACATCCAGCCGCCACTTTGAGGCAACTTTTTCAAGAAGCTGGGGAATAACGCCAGGAAGAAGAAGGGAGAGGCAAAGGCTGAGGAAAAGGCGAGCATTCCAAAGATCGGCCAATAATAACTCCCTCCCGCAGCCATCGGCAGCAGCAGTCCCACAAAGGCAAACGTGCAGGTAAATGAAACCAGCGTAAATGTAAACGACATAAACAGCACACCAAAAATCCCGCCTTGTCCTTCATGCGAGGAAGACCACGTCAGTAAAGAAGAAGGAAC
>JAESQE010000463.1 GCA_016765335.1 Planctomycetaceae bacterium | reverse complement strand
TGGTGTGAAAAACATCAGCATGTCCTCATTTTCTACAAAATCAACCCAAGTACTAAAAAACACGTTGAACCATTTTTCATTAAACACCGTGTGCCAGTTGCCTTGCCCGGGATAAACGGAGCAGCACCGGTTTACTATCTGACTAAAAAGGGAACCGAACTGCTTGCTCACTGGTTCGATGATGAGCATTTTCTTGCCACAAAACCCCGGCATCCCCGCGTCGATCATATGAACCATTGGTATGCCATCATTGAAACCCGCATTGTGATTGAACAGGCAATCGCCTTGCAGGACGAAGTGAAATTGGAACACTGGGTCAATGAGTGGGAAACTGCTAATAAAGCAAGCCATGAAAACGAACAGTTCTACTTGCATACCAAACTGAATCAGAATCCCCCGCTCTCCTGCTCACCCGATGCCGGTTTCGTATTGTCATTACATGGGCATAAAAAAGTCTTTTATCTGGAGCAGGATTTAGGAACCAGTTCACCGAAGCAAATAGCTGCCCGCAAAACTAAAGGGTACGCAGAACTGGCGAATCGCAATCTTCACCGCAAACATTTTCCGGAAACAACACTCGACGATTTCAAGGTTTTGTTCGTTACGCCCACAGCATACCGCAGTCAAATGACGGCAGAGAAAATCAGGAAAAAGCCACGACCCGATTTATGGCTCTGCATCGATCAGCACGAATTGACCCCAGAATCGTCTTTGCACGGACAAATCACCTGGAATCACAAAGGCGAACGAGGTTCGATTGTGAAACCAGTTCCAGCCGAAGCGGTGACGCCATGATCATTTCAGATATTAAGCAGCCACGCCAAACCACTGTTGTTTGTGACCCATCTGCTCAGGGGCAGGTGAAGTCACCCACCACAGGTGGATTGTTCTTGATGCCACAGAAAAAGGGAACGTCTCCTCTTTCTCAATGGTGTCTCAGAGCAAACCCACGAAGTGGGCAGGGTGTGGAGTTTTGTGGATGTCCTACTTCTGTGGTAGAGTCATCTCCTTTTAGTTTTGTTCCCCTTTTCACTATGTCAGATAAAACGGATTCCAACAAGCCCGTAAAGTCGTTCCGACTTCGCGGCATCACTGCCAGTATCTTCGAAAACAGTTCTCAAGATACTGGAAAATCGTTCTACAAAGTAACGCTTCAGCGTTCCTACAAGCAGGGCGATGACTGGAAATCGACTAACAGTTTCGGTCGCGATGATCTTCCCCTTGTCAGTTTGCTTACCAAGCAAGCCTGGGAATTCATCTTGAATACCGAATCGAAAAGTCAGAAGGAGGACAAATAAGAGTTTATCGAAACGGGTTGCCCTGATGACCCGTTTCACTCCTTCCCGTTTGGGAAGCGAAGCCAGGCGTAACTGATGGAGTCACCCTTCGAGGTAGACCAATCAGCAATCACTGGCTGAATTTACGATTCAAGCGTTGAATCAACCTTTCTGATCTGGATTCCACCTCTCGGAACCTCCAGGCCTCCCTTTGGAAAATCGCCACGATTTGCTTGCTCACTTTGCAAAATCGTGGCAATCTCGCCTACTGCCTGCATGTTGCAGTCAGGAATGCGAATCTGAGGGATGGTCATCTCATGATCGAGAAGCATCCCACAACTGTTCATTCCACAGAAAGGTTGAAGCAATGGCTAAGAAAAGAAGCAATAGTAACCCTCCAGAAAAAGTCTTCCGTATTGGTTACGTCAGTGCGTCCGTGTTCGGACACGAGATCGAAACCGACGAAGGACCGATTACGATCCGCAGTGTCAACGTGCAAAAGCGTTACAAGGATGAAGAGGAGAACGTGAAATACACCTCCTCCTTCAACCTCGCAGAACTGCCGCAAGCAGTCCGCGCCTTGCAACTCGCTCAAAGTTAAGTCGAACGCTGCGAATCGGAAATCATTCTGGAATAACCTGCTGATAGATTCGTGAATGGACGGTGGCTGAACTCTCAATCGCCGTCCAACTTTTCTTTACATCAAATTCAACTTCTCGCGAGAGGAACAGTGCAATGAATAAGAATTTAAGCGGAGTGATTCATGTAGCAGAAGCCTATAGCAAATCAATGGTCCTTCAACGCCTCGGCATCTCCCAACGGTTTTGGGACAAGATGCTGGATGAGGGGTTGCCGTATGCCATTATTGGACACTCTCGGTGGGTAACGGGCCAGAACCTGATGTTACACCTGGAAAATCATTCCCTCATGAAGAAAAATGAGGCAGAATAGTCCCCGGTTCTGATTTTCTATGCCCCGCAAACCTGAAATTGGCAATGTTCAACTCTATCCCAATCGCCCTCTCCATGAGGGCGACAAGAACGGGTATGTGCTAAAATTCTATTGTCCGCTACATCAAAAGCGGATCAGGAAAAGTTGCGGAACGCGGGATCGCAGGGAAGCACGTAAAATATTGCGTGAATGCAGGGAACGATTATTGAATGGAAAGTACATTAAAACCGAAGGCATTATTACTGAAGAATTAGATATTCAAACTCGCATACCAGTCTCTTCAGCATCACGAGAAGACGTTGAGTATCCCAGCGATATGCGCTGGCAGGATTGCTTTGAACAATATTACGAACATCAGAAGCAGCGGGTTCGAGAAAAGTCGCTAGAGGATTCCGCTTCACGAATTCGGATCGCAGAACGGATTCTGGAAACCAGTCGGAACAAATCGAGTCTGCCTGAAAATGGTAACATTCAGGAATACATTACTCTTTCCAAGCTGGAGTATTTGCAGGATCGATTACTTGCTGGTGAAGAAAGTCGATTCAAATCCCGCTCCTTGACAACAGTCAATACAACGATGGGAGCCATCATGGCTTTTATTCGGTATTGTCATCGGCATGGCTGGATCAAAAACGTTCCACCGATCACTAAACTGAGTGTTGACGAAGTGATGAAAGGGCGTCCGGTATTAGTTGAAGAATATGAAGAAATGAAAAATGTTGTGGCTGGTGTCGTTGGTGAGCGTTCAAGCGATTCCTGGAAATATGTCATACGGATCATTTGGGAGAGTGCATTTCGGATTAGTGAGGTGATGAACTTTTCGTGGGATGATGACCGGAAGATTCATCCGGTCTGGCCCAAGCGAAAAGGAGTGCACCCGACAATCATCGTCCCATCCACACAGAAAAATGGCAAGATCCAGGAAATTCCGATGCTTCCCGGTTTGGAACGCATACTGGAAGAAGTCCCCAAGCAAAATCGTTCAGGATGGGTGGTCAATCCCCTGCCGATGGATTACGAAATCAAAACAGACACCGAATGGCTCAAACCAACAAAAGCTGATCTGGTAAAGTTGGCCAAACTGTACAACAATTCTGCCATTGCCAGAGCATGTAGTGTGTCAGAAACAACCGTAAGAAAGTGGCTCGTCAAATCGCAGATCGAACGGCAAACTGAATTCAATTGCCACCAGGGAGAAATTGATTCAGCTGCCATTACAATACTCAGAAAACGAGCAGAAAAACAATCCACCAGAGAAGCCCAGCGGCCAAATCAACGCCTTTCAACTGAAAGGGTTAGTCGCATCATTGCCATGATTGGAAAGCAAGCCAACATTATTGTTCAGCAGCCAGATAAAGAAACCGGGCGCCGTCTGAAAT
>JAESQE010000462.1 GCA_016765335.1 Planctomycetaceae bacterium | reverse complement strand
CCGATTGGGAACAAATTAAAACGGATAGATTTTATTTTACCACAGAGACGCAGAGAACACCGAGTTAAAAAAGTAGCAGAAAATCAATCAATTTAACTCAAAAGATAGACGGCCTTGGTTTTTTCTCTGTGACCTCTGTGCCTCCGTGGCTTATTCAAATCTCTCCTGTTTGATACCGGCTACGTTGGGTGAGTCGCCAGGAAATCATATTCCAAAATCATTAAACTGTCTACCAGACACAGGTTGCGATTCCCTGGTCACTTATCACTGGCGAATGCAATCCAGTGCGATGCTTGCGGCATCTTTTACATTGGCGTCGCCATGCTTGAGCATGAAGTCCAGTTCTGCAACTGCAACCTGTGAAGCATTGCCCAACCCGCCCAGTGCAAGAGCAGACGTTGCTCGCACTTGAGAATCGACATCTCTCAAGCCCCCTCGCAAAGCTTCGACTGCATACGGCTGCAACTCTCCCTGCACAGACCCCAAAGTATGAGCAGCAAGCCAGCGAACTTCGACATCTTCGCCACGCATCAATTCTGCTAATCGAGAAACAGCATCAACAGAAGAAGGGTCAATTTTCAAAAGAGATTCTGAAACGTGCAAAGCAGACATTCCCTTTGCACTGAGTAAACTCGTTTCAAGAATGGGAACAACATCTTCTTTTTCTGAGATCATTTCTCCCAGGTACATCGCAGCAAACTGGCGGGCATTTTTATCATCCGACGACAAAACGCTTGCCAAAGTCTTTAATACTTCTTCAGTTGGTTGCTCCAAGTGATACAGAGCAGAGGCAGCATGAGATCTGATCACCTGATCTTCGTCGTACAGAAGTTGCGATGCAAGACTGACAATGCCTGGAAATTGATTTCCTTTTTCAACAGCTAGTTGCAAGCCCCTCAAACGAAACTGAGGATTTTCGTCGTTAATTAACTTAGCGACCTGCATGTATTCTTCACTTTGTGGTTGAGAGTCGCCTGTGAATGATTCAACACTGGCTCTCCCAGCGGCTGATCGCCAACTTTTATCCCTCAATGCTCGTTCAAGATTTCGGAGGATTTCTTCAGAATCTTTCAAATTAACTGCGAGTTCTTTTTCAACCGAAATCTGTTCAGCCTGAGGCATGTCAGCAAGTTTGTCTTCAGTCTGAATAACGGCTTTTACTTGAATAACAGCCCACGGAAACTCCGTTAGTGAAACTGACGAAACGGCCTCAGCTTTTTTCGTTGCAACTGACGGGTTCACCTCAGCCAATACATCTGGATTAGAAAGAGAGGCATCTGCAAATGATGCGAGATCAAAGGCGATATCTCCAGCATCTCGCTTATTAACCAAAGCGACTTGCTTCACTTCTGTTGTTTTTTCTTCAGTATGGCTGCGTGCCCATTCTGCAAAGGATTCATCTATTGTTTCAACTTGCTGTGCAGGATCTGCTTGCGGCAACTTTTCAGTTACCGTTTCGGAATTCTCTTCAAAGGGGCTGTCTTGTGGTTGGGATTCTGACAGCAGTGTATCGATCTCTTTTGATAGACTTTTTGTATCAACAAAAGCTTTGTCGACATCCTGAGTAGCTGCTTGTGGTAATTCCGTCTGCGACTTAACAACCATCTTTGCCTGTCTGGGTGCTTGTTCAATAACTTTCTCAGCGTATTGACTTGCTTCCAACTCTGCCTGCTTGAGGGATTCTTTATACAACTCAAAAGAAGTCAATACAGGTTGAGTTTCTGTAATTGGCACTTTCGATTCATTAGCGACAGGCTGCTGCTGAGTGATTGTAGGCGAGAGTCCAGAGTCTTTCGATAAACTGGCGGTATCAATTTGCAATGAACCATCTGCCTCAACTTGCAATGATTTCTCTGCTGACTCTTCATCCGGGAGAGTCCCCTCAACAATTTCTGCCTGCGGACTTTTGCTGAATGAAGGACGCCAACTCGCAATCGATTCTTTAACAGAATGAGCAGTCTGGCATCCGGTTGCTGCAAAAAGCACCAAGCCACACAGTAGAGAACTAGAAATCTTTAACATTGCACGCCGCCCTTATTCACTCAGTTCAGACCAACATCTTTGTCTGGTATTTATCAAAAAAATAGTTGATTGAGGTTCACTGTATTCCAAAACCTCAATTGTCATTTCTGATATAAAAGAAATAGACACTCTGTGTTATCGGAGCAAAAAGAACGGAGCATTCACTAAGACTGGCTTATCCGGGACAGCCTGCTTCCCTGACCTAAATTAACAGCAAAGGTCATGCAAACTCCTAGAAACCACATTGATGATTCTAATGCAGGCTATTTTTCTTTAGCGTTTTTGTCATTAGAGGCAGCCATCATTGCCTGATAAACTGGTACCGCGAGCATGGACCCAAGAATTGGTCCGACAATATAGAGCCAAAGTGTATCCATGCGACCAGTCAAGATCGCTGGCGATAATGATCGGGCAGGATTCATAGACGCCCCGGTAATTGGCCCCCCCATCATGGCTTCGAGTGCGATGATCGACCCGATCGCAACCCCGGCCATGATCCCCTTCTCTTTCGAGCCATCTGACACACACAGAATCACAAACATCAGGATGAATGTCAGGATTGCTTCGAGTACTAACGTTTGAAGTAATGCCCCGCGTGGTTCAGTAACACCGAGGAATTCTGATTCCATAAAAAGCAGTCGAAGGGTTGCACTGGCAATCATGGCTCCAATCGCTTGCGCTATAATGTAACCGCTGACATCTTTCCAGAGGAATCGTCCAGAAAAAGCGAAGCCAATCGTTACTGCGGGGTTCATGTGTGCGCCTGAGATGTCACCTGTCGCGTAAATCATTGCAGTGACGATCAAACCAAATGAAAGTGCAACGCCTACGTGAGTCAGTTCGCCGGTCAGTTCATTAACGGTCGCTGCCCCGGTGCCAATAAACACCAGCATAAAAGTTGCTATGGCTTCTGAAATTTGTCGTTGCATTTGAAGTCAGGTATCCGGTCAGCATTACGATAAAAATTGACGGCAGGAATGATTCAATATTATCGCAACCAATAGAGAGCAACAGCAAGGCAATGACCGTATGGTACATTACATTTGACGAGAATATCTGGCATTAGAAGCGAGAGACGAGTCCTCATCGCATAAATAATAGAGTATTAATGCAAAAGCAAAAACATTACGCCATGGGAATCGTCATGATAATCACCCTTTGATGGGAATGGTATCCTGCTGAATAGCTGAAACAGAATGGATTTTTGCACCTTGGGTTTTGAAGGCTGAAAGTTCCCCCTGGTTATAGATTTGTTGCATCAAGTCTTCGAGCCGAGGTTCGCTCGTCCAGCGTTTTGAGAATTCTCCCTGGTCCACGGTAATGCTGACAGTTGCTTCCCCTCTTGGACGTTCTTGTTTATTGAAGAAGCCGCGATGGGAAAATTCAGAAAGCAGAAGATCAAGCTCTTCTTTAGGTAGGTTCAGTTGCCAGACTTCTTCGTCAACTGATTCCGAACTGACTTTTTCGCTTCCGACAAGTTGAGTCAATTCTGATGATGTTCCCGAAGCCCGCATCATCATTCGAGATAAGCCATTGCTCATTTTTTGCTTAAAGCTCTTGGACGAAGACTCGACCGGAGCATGCCTGGAGACAATCAAGGTGGCTAACCCTTTGGATTCATTGCCATCTGGGTGCGGGTAGACAATTTCTATTCGAGCTTGAGACCACTTTCCTGCCGGGGCAGATGGCTCAATTGATTCTTTTCCACTCAACGAAAAGCGAGAAGTGAACCCCGTTGACATTGTCTTGTTTTTAGTTCGAGCAAAGAGTCTCCCAAGATCTTTCGTTTCATATTTAAGAACGACAGCATTGTAATTCAGCTTGATGATCTCGGGGCCTTGTCCACCAATACTTTTAACGCCTTGAGATGACTGGCAACCTGTTGCTGAGAATAGACTTATAGCAACCAACAGCATCGTGATGCGTGAGAACTCAAGCTCGCGTAGTACAGATTGATGTGAGAATTGCTGAGCATGAAGCATGACGACAATTGACCTTTGATTCGAATATAATTTAAACATCAGTAGACTCGTAAGGAACTCTCAGGTTTGATGCCAACGAAGCCTGAGTTGCATTCCAAGCCTCGCTTTACACACGTGGTTTATTCAAACTGACGATTTTCCTGTTTCTAATATCGTCATTATCTGCATGATCTATACAGGTAATTGTACAAAACCACTCACTCTGAACAGGATAGCAGGCAAGATTGATACAATGGTAACAATAGGAAATTGGCATCGGCTTATACAACAGGCGAGTATTACGCCCAGTAGCATTGCAGGCTAGCTCGTCGGTATCCATATCATCAGTCACCATAATAGGTTACATCATATCAGTGTGTCATGTCCGGGTGATTCATGCGATGCTCATAAGAAAGCCCACCTGTTAACCATGGGTGAATAATTACACCCGGATGCTGCTTTTACCTGTACTGGATGCCATTAAATCCCGGGCAGGTCCATTTTCCTTCAAAAACAGTACATTTAGACTTGTCTGTTATATTCCGCATAATTGGGGGGGAAGGTTATTGAAAAAGTTGAATCATGCAATAATTTTTCATTGTATACTCATGTTAAAACTCGATAACATAACTACGAGTTACTCGTGCAAAGATTTTGTACGTGTGAAATTGTAGAACAAAAAATTAACATATCCCTAATTCAATGGATATTGTTTAGAGGTCCGCTTTTACCGTTTCTCCAGGGTCTATTGGAGCGTGAGGTTTATTGACATGGCTACACTGAATTGTTTCAAGTCCTTTCGATCGTCTATGGCACCGATGCTGGCTCTATTAATTTGTGGAGCCACAGTTACAGCCCAAGCAGGTGAAGCCAGGCAGCGACCAATCAAAAATCCGGTCTACGACCCTTCTGCTGAGAAGGTCGAATTATTTGCTGGAATCAAAGATGGTTCCATTGAATACAAGATGATTATGAAGAACGCCAAGCAAGGCACGCTTCTGCTGGAGAACAAAACTGACGAAGTAATTTCAGTTGGTATGCCTTCTGCTTTAGTTGGCGTACAGATCTTTCCGCAAAACGGCGGCGGCGGAGGATTTGGTGGTGGTGGTGGTCAAGGTGGTGGACAAGGCGGTCAAGGTGGTGGGCAGCAAAGTGTAGGTGGTGGCGGCCAGGGTGGTGGTGGCCAGGGTGGAGGTGGTGGAGGATGTCAGTGGTTTTTTTACTCGATTTGAACGATTGTTTAGCGTAATTCCATCATTTCTGTGTACGCATTCCAGAAGCCCCGCACTGGGCCCTCGTCACCAAGAAAATTACTTTCCTCGTCAACGCCAGTGCCGCCCATTTTAATAACCGCAGTGGCACTGCTG
>JAESQE010000461.1 GCA_016765335.1 Planctomycetaceae bacterium | reverse complement strand
TAGTGTGCAAAAGATAAATCAGGAAGATGAAGATAACGGGTGTCAAGTCATGACCATTACCTGCGCCCCAAACCAAGACCAAGAAGCCAAGTACAAACTGGCCAGTATTCAGTTTTCAGGAGAAGTGAATCTACTCAACGCAACACAGGATCAGATTCGTCAAATCACATACCGATTAGTCACAACTCAGGGAAGCGAATTTATCTGGGGAATTGCTCCAGAAATACCCGATCCAACAGAGCCGAATGCTCAGACAAAATTGAAACGCCTTGCAATGTACTTTCAGAATATTGGGGAAACATCACAAGGGCAAAGGCCTGTCGAGATTGATTTACGCCGCTGGAAAAACATTGCCCGGCGGCCGCTTCCCGATTCTCCTGAAAAAACGGAGCTGCGGTAATGTTTCAGAGATCGTCCAAATAATAGAACAGAAAGATCGAAATATAGCCTCGTTTTTAACGTGAGACTGAAAATACGGAATCAATTCCTTGACACAACCCACATTGTATTCCCAGAATAATACGTATTCGCATGTTTGTTTGCGTTGGACGTTTTCTAAGCCTCTTACGTATTAACTACCGGCATTTTCGGGCTTTGAAAGAGGATTTTTTTACGATGCAAGCCAAGCTCATACCGCTGGATAAAGGTCGCCCGATCACCATCACTCAAGATGTAACAATCGTCGGTCGCAAACGCGGAGTTTGTGATCTGATGATAGAGCATCCCAGCATTTCTAAAATTCACTGTGCGATTGCTCGGACCGATGGCTTGTTATTTATTCGCGACCTGGGAAGCACGAATGGCACAAAAGTGAATGGTCAGCGAGTGTTACGTGGAGCAATTCTACCGGGTGACGAACTCTCATTTGCCAAGGTGAAGTATGAAGTCTTCATGGGACCGGATGTCCCTTCAGAAGTTTTGCCTAACGACCAGACTGAAGTCATCACACGAGAGTCATTGGATGATGAAGGTGAACAGTTTGCCGTCATCCAGGACGACGAGGATGATCCACTCGGCTTCCTGGATATGATCGATGATGCTGACGATGTATAAGCCTGGGACGTATTTCAGGCTTGCAGGCAAAGAAGATTAGCAGGCAACCCGCAGTTGCACTTCTTCCGCATTGAGAGCAACGATTGCAATGCCTAGTTTGTCTGCCAGTTCAATCACATCTGGTTCATCGATGATGATGGTTTGACCCGATTCGATTGCCAATACACGACCGCCCGCTTCGTGCATGGATCGCAGGGTTTGTACTCCGATTGTTGGAACATCAAAACGATTATCCTGTTGCGGCTTGGCAACCTTAACAACCGTAAAGCCGCCCCGCTTACAGAGTTCACCCGCACGTAAAATTGCCTGATCAGTTCCTTCGATCGCTTCAACTGCGATCACAGCTGTGTCGTAGACGACAACGGTTTGCCCGATGTCGAGCCGACCAAGTTCCTTGGCCATTTCCCAGCCAAAGCAGATATCTTTCCACTGGGAGGAATTTGGTTTACGTCGAGATAGGAAGCCGTGTTTCACGAGTAACTCCGGGCAATAATCGAGGGCCGATGCAAAGTGAATATTATCGCGTGCATACTCACGGATTACCGCAAGTAGCAACGTGTCGTCCTTCTTGTTTTCTCTGGCATAATTCAGCCACATGTGAATCGCTCGCCAGTCAGGCATCAGTCGCCAGAATCGCTGAGGCTGAAAGAGAACAGTTTTTTCTATTTTGCCAGCCATGACGACATTCTCTATTTTTTGCCGTTTGAACCAGCGAATTGATTGTCCAATTTTTGCCAGCGGAAAAGGCTGGTAGTAGTCACACAAATCGGCTAGGTTTTCGTCGGCCATGCCCATGACTCCCATCCCATAGACTTTCAGCCCACATTGACGAGCGGTTTCCGCAAATACCATCGGAAATCGTCCAGCGCCTGCAAGCAAACCAACCTTGCCCGCCTGAGGCGTAACCGCTGGTTCTGTCAGATAATCTTTTAAGGGGATAATGTCAGTCATGGTCACTCTATAAAGTCATAGAGACGTGCATCAAAAATAAACGGTGATGCGATTTAGGCCTTTAATTTAATTCGATTTTGTTTGTTGTGTGTGGGAGACATTCTCTGTCTGAATCTGAATTTTTAATCTGAAACAATCAGGCAACTCTTTCCAATTTATTTTGTTCGTTTTGATTTGAAATCTGTTCCTCCAAGGCGGCTACCTGCTTTTGTAATTTCCTAACCGTTTGTCTCATTTCGGGAAGTTTTATTTGAGCCATGAATATCTTTTTCTGATCACGCATCGGAGTCGCAGGTGATCCTCCGTAGGTTTCGCCTTCGGGAATGTCTCGAAACACGCCAGCCTGTGCAACCAGCGAACTGTTTTTACCGACGTTGACATGGTCTGCAATTCCAACCTGTCCGCCAAATCTGCAATTCTCGCCTGTCGTAATGGAACCTGCCAACCCGACTTGAGAAACCAAAATGTTATGAGGCCCGATATCGCAGTTGTGTGCAATCATCACCTGATTATCAATTTTTGTTCCCTGATGAATTATCGTATTATCGATCATTCCACGATCAATCGTCGTACAGGCACCCACTTCAACATCTTGTTCGATAACGACGATGCCGTAATGTTGGATTTTATGGTACGCACCTTGCGAAAACTTATACCCAAATCCGTCTGCACCAATAACTGTCCCGGCATGAATAATGACCCGATTACCAATCCGGCAACCTGCATAAATCACCACATTGGGGTGAAGCATAACGTTTTGTTCGAGAACAACATTCGGGGCCAATGAAACACCCGCGTGAATAACACAGCCATCTCCAATTTGGCAACCGGCAGCGATACTAACATACGATCCAATCACAACATCTTTGCCGATGCTTGCCGAAGCATCAATGATTGCATTAGGGGAAATACCTGTCAGTTGATGGGTAGGAGCCTCTCGGAATTGAGACAGTAATTTCATGAATGCAGCCGAGGGATCACTAACGATAACCAGTGTTAAGGAAGTGGATTTCAGGTTCGATAAATCAGACTGTTCGGGTACAAGAACAATGCTGGCTAATGTTGTTTCGAGATCTCTCAGATTTTTGCTATCAGAAAGGAAACTGACTTTTCCATTGCTGGATTGTCTCAGCGAGCAGATATCATCCACGCTGACATCGGCATCGCCATGCACAGAACCTGAAAAAAGTTCGGCTATTTCACCAGCTGTTAATCTCATCCTTGAGCAGTCTATATAAAATCGAACGAAAATAATCTGACCTCTCGCAATTTGCGTGAGCTTCAAGCTTTGACATTCTGTCTGGGGGGCAAGAATCGCGTATTTAACAGATTATCCTGTATTTACGCAATCCCTTTTTGCGGAGAGTGATCGGGTGATCACGTTTTGATCGATCTGGAAAGCTGCATCAATTGGTTAGGACTTAAAGTTGTAATTATTACAAGGCGCCCCAGAGCTTCTTAAACACAGTATAATCATAAATAACAGGTCAAAACCCCCTCTAACTCCCCCTTCTCAAGGAGGAGAACCAATTATTCGAGATTCTCGAATTTCTGTGGCATGCTCAACCGAAACAGACAGGAATGTCTGTTTCGGTTGGAATTCACACTCCAGGGTAGCTCATACGATCCCGTTCAGGGTCGTGTGAGTGCCGAAGGCACCCGAGGAAGGGGCATGGAAAACATGTTCTT
>JAESQE010000460.1 GCA_016765335.1 Planctomycetaceae bacterium | reverse complement strand
TTGCTCGATTCCTTTTGCTTTGGTTTTTCCAAGTGGTCGAAGCTTTGTGCACAGGCTGCTTTGCTTGTTGTTTAAGTTTTCTACTGTGGCTTGATCCAATGTAATCGCAGAACGCAACTGTTTGCCGATTCCCTGGAGACGCTCTGCCCGGTTGACAACCGAACCAAAGGCGGTGACCTTCATTTGATCCCTGGTCCCAATTTTCCCCACGATACCATGTCCTGAAGAAATGCCGATACGAATACTGTTTCCAGATGTCTCTAACTTTTTCTGCAAAGCTTTAAAGCTCTGTTGAATTTCGAGGGCTGCCAGGCTGGCCCATTCCTCTGCTTGTTCGCAAGTCATAGGCCATCCCCAAAACCCCATGACTGCATCACCGTGAAAGTCCCCGATGACACCCCCTTGCCTGAGAATTGCAGTGGTTGCACATTCCAACTCTTGAGAAACTTGCTCTAGGAAAGCGAACAGGTTTTTAGAGTGCTGTTCTGCCCGCGTCGTAAAATTGCTTAAATCGCAAAACAAGACCGTCAAATCGCAATCACGAGGTTCCAGAATATTGCTTTCCAAATCGGACTGTAACGCCTGGAAAACTTCTTTCGGAAAGAATTGCTGTAAAAGTATTTGCTGTTTTTCGAGCCGTCTGCCTCGCACAACCGCGGAAGCCAATTCCATCATCAAATAGGCGAACTTCACATCCGCTTGCAGTCGGTCCCGTTGTTCCTGTTTGAGTTGCAAAGAAGCTGTTTGTGCATGTTGACCGTAAACATAGATACCACATTGAGTTTCACCGGGCAGTTCGACAGGTATGCAAAAGGCCCAGTTATAATAAGGGCTGACTGTGAATTCAGACGCAGGCAGACTGGAACCAGGCTCAGCTGATTCGTTTGAATCTGACTGATCCCAGAGATGCAGAACTGTTCTTTGGCTTTGAAGGACAGACTGGTTCCACAATCGCTGGCTTATCCGGGGAGCTGGCAACGGGATTCGGGAAAAATATTTTACGATTTCAACAGGATTGTTTTCTGTGTTGATGCCAGACTGTTTCAAAATCAGAATGCCTTGCGCATTCTGGATTCCTTGCTCCAGGAGTTCCAGAATAGTTTCCTCATAGACTTCTTCTCGGGAGCTTCGTTCTAGAAGTTCTGGAAGAGTGGAAAGTAGATCGAGCCTTTTTGCTGAATCCGTTTCGTTATGCGACTTCAGTTCCGCAGGAAGATACTGGACTTCTTCATATGCGACTGTTTCCTGATTGACTTCGGCGTGCTCCATCACCTGAAACAGCGTGCCCCCCACCAGAAATTCATCACCCGATTGCAGACTGCACCGATCAACAGCTTTGGTCTGATAAAGAATTCGGTTATTTGCTTCGGGAAGACGCTCTACCAGCAAGCCCTGATTTTCAATCGAGAGACACAGATGCTTTCGCGATAAAAAGCGATCCCAGGGAATCGAAATATCAACAGACGAGCTGCGTCCAATCAGCCACTGCTTCCCGGAGACCAGCGGGATTGTGCGCTGATGTTCGGTTTCCATACTCTTGGCGTATAAAGTCCACATCCAGATGCTTACCTATGTTGATCAGGAGATAAAATGAATTCAATGCTTCATATCCTCTCTGATTTCGAGGCAATTCGCAAACGGTAACAATATGCGTTTGCCAGGAAATGCAATTCTCATTTGCTTTGAAATACTCAACTTGAAGCGAGCGGAGTGGATAATATTGGTCCAGAAATCCGTGATAGACCAAAATGGCAACTTTATTTCGTTTTTCTTTATTTTCTTCCTGAAATCAGGGAATAAGTGCTCAGTTCACGAGGTCCGATACATTGCTGATGAGGCGGCATTTAGCTACAATACCCGACAGGTGAATGCTGTAAAATTTCATTCACTTTTTGTCCTAATTTGTATTCATATTCCAAAAGGTTTTCGGAAGCGATTTGGTTTCGATTTCTTCTTGCAGGAGCTATTCGATTGAGCAACGGATCTGACGACGAGCAAAAACCACCCTCCAGGGATTTAACGGTTCCTGGCGATGATCGAATCACTCAGCTCGACATTCGAGATGAAATGCGTAACAGCTACCTGACGTATGCGATGAGTGTCATTGTATCACGGGCATTACCGGATGTGCGTGATGGCTTAAAGCCTTCGCAAAGAAGGATTCTGGTCGCTATGAACGACCTGAACCTGGGGCCTTCTGGCCATCGTACCAAGTGCTCGAAAATTGCTGGCGATACAATGGGAAACTATCACCCGCATGGTGACCAGGCGATTTACTCGACACTGGTTCGCATGGCTCAAAACTGGTCTTCCAGGCAAACATTGATTGATAAACAGGGCAACTTTGGTTCCCTGGCTGGCCTTCCTCCTGCTGCGATGCGGTATACCGAAGCAAGGCTTTCTGCTGTTGCCTCTGAAATGTTGTCTGACCTCAATCGCAACACCGTTGATTTTATTCCGACTTACGATCAAGTCCGAATGGAACCAACTGTTCTGCCTTCTCGTTTCCCTAACTTACTGGTTAACGGATCGAGTGGAATCGCGGTCGGGATGGCAACCAGCATTCCGCCTCATAACCTTGGCGAAGTCGCTGAAGCAGTCAAATTGCTTATTGATGAACCACATGCCACCACTGACGAAATCCTTGAAGTTCTGCCTGGTCCCGATTTTCCAACAGGTGGCATTATTTGTGGTCGGCATGGCATCCGTCAGGGGACTCTTACCGGGCGATCAACGATTGCTTTACGTGCTAAAACTCATTTCGAGCAGGAAAAACAGTCCGATGTAATTGTGGTGACCGAAATCCCTTATATGGAAACACGAGACCGTATCCGTGAAAAGCTCGAAGCATTGGTCAGAGACGAACGAGTCAAGGGAATATCACGTGTGGTCGACTTAACCGACCGAAACATTCCGAGTTGGCAGGTTCGTCTGCATATCGTTCTCAAACGAGACGCAGATAAAGAAGTAGTCCTTGCACAACTATTTAAATACTCGACGCTTCAAACAACAATTAGCGTGATCCTGCTTGCACTCGTGGCTAACAGGCCGCAGTTGCTGTCAATTAAGGATATGCTGCTGGAGTTCATCAGGCATCGTGTGACGGTAATTCGCAGACGAACAGAATTCCAACTCGAAGAAGCTCGCAAACGCAAGCATACTGTTGAAGGTCTTTTGATTGCACAACTCGATATCGATCAAATTATTGATACGATTCGAAAATCGCCTTCCCGGCAAGAAGCAAAGATTCGATTGCAAGACATTAAGGTTCCTGCTCCTTTGATTGCCCGAGCCTTGGGTGACCGAGGGTTTAAGGAGCTTCAAAGAGAGCAAGGCGAAAAGGATGACTACTCTTTATCGCTGAATCAATCGGAAGCAATTGTCTCGATGCAGCTCGGCTCGTTGGCAAACCTGGAACGTGAAAAACTGGGCGATGAGCATAGTTCCCTTCTGGATGAAATCGAAGAATGCTTGCATCTACTTTCCGACGAAGCTCATATTCGAGCTGAAGTGCGGGGAGAAATGGATGAGCTTCAACGCAAATATCCCGACAAACGACGTACCGAAATTAGCGGTTACGAACTGACCGATGTCAACAAAGACGAGCTGATTACAGAAGCTACGATGGTTGTCACTTTGACACAGCGGGGTTACATCAAGCGGACAGAGCTAACGGCCTACAAAGCACAAAACCGTGGCGGAAAAGGGATCACCGGTGCGAAATCTGACGGCGAAGACCCGATTCAGAATGTCTTCGTGGCCAGCACGCATTCGTACCTGCTGTTCTTCACGAACTTAGGGAAGGTTTACTGGCAGAAAGTTTATGATCTGCCTTTGCAAAACCGTACCGCCAAAGGCCGTGCGTTGGTCAACCTGCTTTCATTATCTGAAGGCGAGTACGTTGCCAACTGTATTGATGTGCGAGAATTCGATGACGAACGCTTCCTGATGATGGCGACAAAAAAAGGTGTCATCAAAAAAACAGCTTTGTCTGCATATAGTCGTCCACTCAAAGGTGGCCTCATCGCGATCAAGCTCGACGAGGACGACCAACTGATCGAAGTTGTTAAAGTGACACCTACTGACGATATTGTCCTTTCAACATCGAACGGAATGTCAATTCGATTCAATCATACCGATGCCCGCTCACAGGGAAGAAACACACGAGGAGTGAAAGGAATTTCACTTGGGGTAGACGATTTTGTAATCGGAATGGTGATTGTCAACGAACAAATGGCACTGCTGACAGCTTGCGAGCATGGCCACGGAAAACGAACGCCGTTCGGACCGGGCGATACTTCTAATACTGTTGAGGCAGACGCCGCTTCTAATACTGTTGAAGCAGACGCCACTGTTGAGGGCGATGAAAATACAAATGCCCCAGAGACGGATGCCGGTACTCCGCAAGTTTACAAAGGGAATATGCGTTATCGCCGTCAACGAAGAGGTGGCAAAGGGCTACGAGATATTCGGACCAGCGACCGCAACGGACAGGTCGTCGCGATCCTGGCTGTTGCAGATGATGATGACGTCCTGATGATTAGCACGGGCGGAAAAATCCAGCGGATTCGTGCAGCTGACATTTCTCAAGTGGGCCGAAACACACAAGGAGTACGTGTCATGCGACTCTCCAAAGGTGACAACCTGGCTGCATTGGCCCGTATTCCCGCAGAAATCGGCGGGGATGACGACGAAGAAGTTG
>JAESQE010000459.1 GCA_016765335.1 Planctomycetaceae bacterium | reverse complement strand
CCCCCCTCTAACTCCCCTTTCGCAAGGGGGAGAACCAATCTTAGAGGTTCCCTTAAATGAAGGCATGCTCAAACGACACAGACAGGAATGTCTGTGCTCCGGAATTCAGGCATGCAAACAAATGCACAAATGCGTATAATCGGGTAATTCTCGCAGAATTGCTAATTCAGTGGATTAACTCTTGAGTCAAAAGTCAGTATTGTACTGAACCTACCAAGCTTTCAATCGCAAAATAAATGTTGCTTATATTTGGTTAAGATACCCCTTTTTAGTGGGTATCGTTATTTTTTAGGTTCGACTGAAAAAAAGTCGGAAAGGACTGATTTGTGAGTCTCGAAATCATCAAAGGGCACTTGTACGATTACCCGAAGTATTACGATCTGGTTTTTGGATCGGACTGGAAAGCAGAATTCGATTTTCTGCAAGACTGTTTCAAGCAGTTAGCGATGCGTAAGGTCAAGCGAATCTTTGAACCTGCCTGTGGCACGGGTCGGCTGATGTATAAGCTGGCTGATGCAGGTTTTGAAGTGGCTGGGAACGACTTAAACACTTTTGCAGTCGATTACTGTAATAAACGCCTGGAAAAGCGGGGACATGCTGGCTCAGCCGTTGTCGGGGATATGTCAGATTTTACCGTAGAGAAACCGTTTGATGCTGCTTTCAATATGATCAACAGCTTTCGGCACCTGCGAACCGAAAAAGAAGCCGTCGGTCATTTTCGATGTGTTGCAGAAGCAGTTGCTGAGGGTGGCCTGTTCATTCTGGGGATGCATCTGAATCCAGAAGATGCTGGTGACGACTACGAAGCGGAAGAGGAATGGTCTGCCCGCAGAGGAAACTTGCAGGTCAACACGCGACTGTGGTCAATGAACTACGATCCCAAAACCAGAATCGAAGAGATCGGGTTCGAATACGATGTTTACACGCCAACCAAGCAGTTCCGTATTGAGGACACAACGACGTTCCGCTGCTACACACGCAAACATATGGATAAGTTGATCAAAAAATGTACGGAATGGGAACTCGTTGAAACCTACGATTTCCACTACGACATTGAAGATCCAATAAAAGTTGACGAGAACACCGAAGATGTCGTCTACATTCTCCGCAAGAAGTAAATTATGGGAACCTCTATTAATTCAAAAAGACATTGCGGGCGGAGGGTAGACATTCTTGTCTGCCTTGAACTGAGGCATGCTCAAACGAAACAGGCAGGAATGTCTGTGCCCCATTTGAATTCATAGAGGTTCCTTTATACAAATCGGCAACAAGACGGTCCTCTTCATAGTATCTTAACAATTGAAAGTATGATGCGTTCGTGCTGGTAAAACGTGGTTTTGAACCTGTCTGCCAGCGATTTCTCAAACGATCATTCAACAAGGTGAGATAATGAAAACAAGAAACTTGCTGGGCTGTTCTGTATTCTGTTTTTCCCTCTCAATTGGTTTGCTTTCCGGATGTGCTTACGAAGAGCAGTCAGGTGGAGCAGCGGGCGGAAGCACTGGAACGAAGTATATCGTACAGGTGTCAGGCTCCAGTACCGTTGCACCGGTTTCCGAGGCTGTTGCAGAAGCTTTTGATGATGCAACACAAATTAAAGTGAATGTTGCAACAACAGGGACTGGCCCTGGGATGGAAAAGCTGGCTCACAAAGAATGCGATATTTCAGGAGCTTCTCGCCCCATCAAAGAGCAGGAAATTGCGGCCTGCAAAGCTGCTGGGGTGGAGCCAATCGAACTGAAAATTGGTGTCGATGGAATATCTATTGTCGTGCATTCTGAAAACGACTGGTGTGATTGTCTGTCTATTGCTCAGCTGAAAAAACTTTGGGAATTTGACAGCAAAATCAAAACCTGGAAAGACCTCAATCCCGAATGGCCCGATGAAGAGATTCGATTGTTTGGGCCGGATCAGGAATCGGGAACTTTTGATTACTTCATTGAAGAGATCATTGGCGATGTGCCTGAAAACCAAAGCCCCTGCAGAACGGACTACACACTTTCTGTCAAAGACAACATGTTGGTCGAAGGGGTCAAAGGCAACAAATACTCTCTGGGCTACTTCGGTTACGCCTACTATGTTCAAAATAAAGATTCTCTCAAAGTTCTGGGTGTTGCCACGCAGGCAGATTTGTCTGATTGTGTGAAGCCATCAGATGAAACGATCGAAAACGGCAGCTACAAACCGCTTTCTCGTCCACTATTCATCTACGTGAGCAAACAGGCACTGGAAAGCAAGTCTGAAGTCGCTGACTTTGTGAACTTTTATCTTGATGAAGGTCAGCAGCAGGTCTCTGAAGTCGGTTACGTCCGCTTACCCCCAGAAACCATTGAAGCTGCCCGTCAAGTGGTTCAGGAAATTCTGGACGGAGTGGAAAAGCCTTAGAAACAGCAAGTCAAGCTGGTATTTGTGTCTGCGAAATCAGCTGACTGTACATGAGAGAGACGCCACTGTTTTACCAATTATTCCGGTCTGATAGCTGGTTCTTGCCATTGTGAGAGAGAGTTTTTGCAACGAGCTTGAAATGAACCAGTCATCAGGCATATGGTATCTCATATCTGACTGGAGCAGATCACAAACAATGTGATCTATCGGACATGACTGGAATGGACTTCCAACTATTTTGCAGGGATGTGCTTACCGTTTTCTTTATTGTTTTGCTGAATAATTAGCACGAAAAGTTGAATAGGTTCAGCTTCTCGTAGCTTTTTCATGAAGAGAAGGTTTTTTCTGGTGTCATCCCCCAAGCACAGCCTGGCTGCAAAAACGAACCTTCGCAGGATCAGGGAGTGGATCGTCCTGGCAGGATTAATGGGTTGCGCAATTGTGTCTCTGATTGTCACCGCAGCCATCATCTTTGTTCTGGTTTCAGAATCGGTGACCGGGCTTGGTGGAAACCCAGCATTCTTTCAAGAAGTTTCTCTGTGGTCGTTTCTGACTGATACCACTTGGGCTCCGCAGTATGGCGAAGGCCAATTTGGAATTCTGCCTTTACTGGCAGGAACATTGTGGGTCACCGGGATCGCTTCTCTGATCGGCTTGCCGATTGGTTTGACCTCGGCTATTTATTTAAGTGAATACGCGTCTCCAAGAACGCGAAGTATTATCAAGCCGCTGCTGGAAATTTTGGCTGGTATCCCCACGGTTGTTTATGGCTACTTTGCTCTTGTTTTTGTAACGCCGTTGCTTGTCAAGCCATTTGCAGAGTATGTATTCGGGATTGAAGCTAATATTTTCAACGCGATGAGCGGAGGTATTGTCGTCGGGATTATGATCATTCCGATGGTCACTTCGCTCAGTGAAGATGTCATCCGAGCGGTGCCTCGCAGCTTGCGAGAAGGTGCTTATGCGCTTGGCTCAACGCGATTCGATGTTTCAACGAAAATCGTTATCCCAGCTGCCCTTTCGGGAATTCTCGCTTCGTTTCTTTTGGCGATTTCTCGGGCATTAGGCGAAACGATGGCGGTTTTAATCGCGGTCGGCCTGCAACCCAAATTAACGTGGAATCCCTTTGAAACGATGTGCACGATGACAGGCAATATTGTCAGCATGGCCGGGGGAGATGCAGCCACCGGATCGATTGAATATCGTAGTATTTACGCAGTTGCGTTGACGCTGTTTGTAATCACCTTAGGCATGAATATCTGCTCGCAGTTTATCCTGAACCGTTATCGAGAAGTCTACAGCTAGTACGCATTCGCGTATTTGTT
>JAESQE010000458.1 GCA_016765335.1 Planctomycetaceae bacterium | reverse complement strand
CAGTCACTCCAAAGTTTCTACTTCTTAATATTCGACCGGGTCCAAATCCTCAAAACTGACAAAAGCCACTTCTACCTTGAGGACTCCGGGAAGCTGTGAGATCTGATGAAACCAGTCTCTCGCATCGGATTCATCCTTTGTTTCAAGGACAACCGGAATTTTATAGCCGTGTTTTTGACCGACCTCTAAGCAGGGAATGTCCGCCAATGCATCTTCGGCAATGCGAGATTCCAGGGCGTTGTCCACAATGGTGATAACCAGACTGCTGACATTCATAACGAGGTCTTCTTCTATGACAGAACTTGTTCGATGTGTAATTTATCGGTTTGTTTTGAACTAATCAAGAAATAAACTTCTTTATTTCTTGATTAGTTTGAATATATTCTCTATTCTTCTCCGAAAGTAATAGAGACAAGGGGCAGATGTTTGATTTTTTATGACCGCGAAGGTGAGGTACTTCAAGATGAAAGTCTCGGCCGGTAAAACGCTCTTCACCGTAGGGCTAATTGCTATTTCTGCTCTTGCGGCGCAGATTTACGCCAACGTCGAAAAGAATGTTGATGTTGAAACGCCCGTTCGCTTAAACCAGGCGGACCTGTTTCCGGTAAATCTCAATGCTCCTAAGCTCTTGTCTCATGTTTCCACAGGACAGATAGATTCTGACGGGAACCCCATTCAGCTTTCCTGCCAATCGTGCCATAGCGTGCGTGTGCCTGATCCGAAAAATGGATCGCAAGGGCCTTTGCTTTCGTTTCATCAGGATCTCGATTTTGTGCATGGGAAACTCGTCTGTATTTCTTGCCATAATCCAGAAGGCTCGTTTTCCAATTTTCGACTGGCATCGGGCCAAAGTGTTGAGCCGGAAAACTTGATGGAGCTTTGTGCTCAGTGTCATGGGCCGCAATTTCGTGACTATCAACACGGTTCACATGGTGGCATGACCGGGTACTGGGATTTGACCAAAGGGCCGCGGCAAAGAAATCATTGCATCGATTGCCACGATCCTCACCAACCTGCTTTCCCTCAATTTCGTCCAGCTGCTGGGCCTAAAGATCGATTTCCTCCCCATCATGAAAAGGGAACGCATGAGTGATTCACAAGTTCAGTTACCGATTATTGATCAACCTCAATCCAACCGACGTGGGTTTATGAAAACTGTTGGGGCAACCTTGGGGTTGGCAGCCTGGGCAGCCGCGATGAAGCCGCTTCTGGAATTGACTGAAGATGTCAACGCAGATGAATTCCTGCAAAATCATTACCGCGAACTGACAGCTGAGCAAAAAGCTGTCGTCTTCAAACGATTAGAAGAGGACGCAAAAAAAGAGTACAACGCAGACGTCACGATCTCTGATCCCGCTCCGATAGAAAATGTGCAGTTTGGATACGCTTTGAATCTCAGCGTTTGCATCGGGTGCAGAAAATGTGCAGAGGCTTGTCATATTGAAAACAATCATGATCGGGCATCTAACAACTCCTACATTCGCGTCTTTGAAATGGAGATGGGCGGGATTGATTTCGAAAAGGGGAATGCAACTTACGATCATCCGGTTCCTGCACCGGGCAAGTATTACATGCCCGTTCAATGCCAGCAATGTGAAAACGCACCTTGCGTAACGGCTTGTCCCATCGAGGCAACATGGAAAGAACCTGATGGAATTGTTGTCGTAGATTACAACTGGTGCATCGGGTGTCGGTATTGCGAGGCTGCATGTCCTTATCATGCCCGTCGATTCAATTGGGAGAAGCCAGAAATTCCTGCCGAAGAAGTGAATCCGAATCAGTCGTATCTTTCGAATCGAATTCGTCCGCAAGGGGTGATGGAAAAATGTACGTTTTGCTTGCATCGAACCCGAGAAGGTCGTTTGCCTGCCTGCCTGGAAGCTTGCCCAACCGGTGCCCGTGTGTTCGGAAACCTGCTTGATCCAGACTCCGAAATTCGTTGGGTCATTGAAAATAAGCGAACTTTTGTACTGAAAGAGGAGTTGGGGACCAAGCCTCGATTTTTCTATTACTTTGATTAGTAATACCAAAATCAATTAATACTTGCGTATAAGTTGTTCAATAAAATTGGAGTTTCTACTGTGGTTCAGGCCCAGACACCAATCCGTTCGGTTCAAAAAGAAACCTCGGTAACGTTAAGTTACCTTGGCTTTTTACGACGTGCAGCTGGAGTTGCCACCGATGGGAAATGGCATTTCTATGTATGGATGATTCTGTTGACGGCAATTGCTTTGGTGGGAGCAAATGCCTGGGCACAACAGGTTCGCGATGGAATGATTCTGACCAACATGTCGGATCATGTCAGTTGGGGACTCTACATTGCAAACTTCACATTTTGTGTCGGCTTAGCTGCCGGCGGCGTCATGATGGTCATCCCCGCCTATCTTTACGATGACGAAGAGATGCATCAGGTGGTAATCATTGGCGAAGCGGTTGCAATTGCTGCTATTTTGATGGCTACCCTGAGCGTGGTTGTTGATTTGGGTCGCCCTGATCGCTTCTGGCATTTAATCCCGGGCATTGGCAAATTCAATTGGCCACTTTCGATGCTCACCTGGGATATTCTCGTCCTTAATGGCTACTTACTGATCAACCTGCATATCGTGGGATACCTGCTTTATATGCGGTATCTGGGAAAGAAACCGAACCCGAAATGGTACATTCCGTTTGTGTTTCTTTCGATTCTGTGGGCCATCAGCATTCATACAATTACGGCGTTTTTGTATTGCGGTTTGGGAGGCCGGCCTTTTTGGAATACTGCGTTACTTGCGCCTCGATTTCTTGCCTCTGCTTTTGTCAGCGGACCAGCATTTATTATTATCTCGATGCGTGTGATGCGACTGACAACAAACTTTCATTTCTCGCCCAAGCCGGCCAACACTCTCATTCAGATTATTCGTGTTGCCATGTGTGCCAACCTGCTGATGTTATTCAGCGAAATATTTACTCTCTTTTATAGTGGAGGCTCTCACGCTGCCTCTGCCCAGTATTTGTTTTTTGGATCTCACGGTGCAAACGGCCTGGTCCCCTGGATCTGGACTGCGATGTTCTTAAACATTGTTGGAGCCATTCTCTTTTTCACACCTGCGGTGCTTCGCCGAGGGAATATTCGAATTATTGCCTGTCTGTTTTGTATCGTGGGTATCTGGATTGAAAAAGGGATGGGGTTGATTATCCCAGGATTTATCCCTTCCACATTACACGAAATCGTCGAATATTCCCCCAGCCTGATTGAATGGAAAGTCACTGCTGGGATTTGGGCGTTTGGACTTCTGGTTCTCACGGTAATTCTGAAACTGATTGCCTCTGTATTTACTGATCAGTTTCCCAGCGAAGCTTCACCGAATCAATCAACGTTATCAAAAGAAAATGCTGCCTCAGCCATTCCAGCTGAGGCCACCTCATGACACCTTACGGAAAAACATCACAAAACGCGATTGCTGCGATGAGTTTGATGGCAGAGGTTTATCATGAAACCCCTGCTGTTCGTCTGAGTTCTTTACAGATTGCAGAGAAGCGAAAACTGAAGAAACCCGTTGTCGCCAAGGTCTTAACAGTGCTTTCTCAAGCAGGCTTAGTCACAGGAACCCCCGGCCCGAACGGCGGATATCGCCTGACGATGGCTCCAGAAGAAATCTCTTTGTTCGACATTTCCATTCAGTTTGATCGGCTGGAAGAATCCTTAAGTTGCCCTCTAGGAAAAGACTGGTGCGGAAACGGCCCGCAGTGTCCGCTGCACGATGAACTGAACGTACTTCGTAACAACACGAATCAATTCCTTCAAAAAAACACCCTGGCCATGTTTCAGGCAAAGAATAACCAGCTGATACGCTTTTCATCTGTGGTGCCTATTCTCCCATTGCCCCCGGGGACTGGCGAATAGACCCCTGCGACAGCAGCGAACAGGAACACGCTCGGGAAATGCATGAGAGCTAACCAGAGAACTCGCTGCTCACTGGTGATGCTGGATTCGTGGGCTACGACTTTGCACGCACCGTTTTG
>JAESQE010000457.1 GCA_016765335.1 Planctomycetaceae bacterium | reverse complement strand
GCCTACGTGAATCGTCTCTATAGCTTACCTGTTCCTGATAAAAAGCTGGATCAATTTCGCAAGTTGCACGATATGGCCATGTTTGTTGTTCCGTTGTTGCTTTTCGTGTCCTTAGTACAAATCAGTAGAGGCGAAAACGAAAACGCTGCTGCGATAATCGTTCTAACAAAACTGGGGTGGTGGACTTTACCCTGGGCATTGGTATTGTTCGGGTTTGGTGGATTGGTTCTCACAATCCTGACGCGTTTGCTTCGTGTGCGACCACCTGCATTTGAATTGGTAACGCGTGAAATTATTGATGTCGAGCAGGAACTTGGATACCGACCGCAAGGGGAAGGGCCTTATCAGAGGCTGCTGAAAGTGCCGGGCAATCAGGCATTTACGTTTGAGTTGTCCGAAAAGAAATTCACGTTTTCGAAGTTGCATGACGATTTGCATGAACTCACGATTCTTCATCTGAGTGACCTGCATTTTATTGGAACAATTGATCGCCCTTATTTCGAAATGTTGTGCGAGAAAGCGGCAAAGTGGAATCCGGATCTGGTCGTCTTCACAGGCGATTTAATAGATCGACAGGAGTTGACCTCCTGGCTGCCTACTACTCTGGGGAAACTGAGTGCTCCTTTGGGGTGTCATTATATTCTGGGGAATCATGATTGGCATTTGGATTGCGAACTGATTCGTCAGCAAATGCAAGAACTTGGTTGGCAGGACTGTGCTGGAACTGTCACTGAAGTGAATCATCGACAGGGAACCATTCACATTGGAGGCGATGAGCGACCTTGGATGGGCAAGGCTCCACAGTTTAAACAGGATGACAACGCATTCAAATTATTGTTGTCTCACACACCAGATAATTTTCCCTGGGCCAAAAAGCAAGGCATCGACTTGATGCTTTCCGGTCACAATCATGGAGGACAAGTTGTGCTTCCGCTGATTGGGCCGCTCTATTCTCCCAGCCGCTACGGCGTGCGATATGCAGGTGGAGAATTTTATTCTTCGGGTACAACGATGCACGTTTCTCGCGGAGTTTCTGGCAAACATCCGTTGCGAATTAATTGCAGACCGGAAGTCACCCTCATTCATCTGCTCAAAAGAGCGGAAACAGTCAAGATGACAAAAGCTGAAAGACTCAGTGAAATCGCATTAGCACCAGCTGGCTGATATGAGACAGTAAAACCTCAGACTTGAGTAAAAAGACCTTGTTTTCAGGTGTTATGGAAATAGTTTCGAAAAGTCCACCGATGTGATGTCCCCTTCGCAGGCTGGTTTTCGCTTTGTTAAGTAACGAGTTAACAACACAAACTAAAAAATACTTTTCAGATGGGAGTGATACGATGAAAACTACATTACTTTGTGCAGCTGCGGTTTTGGGATTGGCTTTCATGGCGTCTACTCAAGTAGAGGCAGGTCACGGAAATCGATGCGGCAGCAACTATCGCAATAGCTACAGCAACAACTACAGCAACAACTACAGCAACAGCTCTCGATACGGAAATTACAACAATTATAACAATTATAACCGTCGGTCTAACGGCTACTCTTACCGTAGCCCCAGTTACCATAACACGAGTCATTATGATTACCGCGGCCCTTCGCTGCAACGACATAGCAGCCACCTTGATTTCGTACCCGGTCACTACGACTACCACCGCACCGGACACTACGGCTTCTAAGATCAATCACTTTATTCAATGACAAAAGCAGGACTCGCGATGAAACGTGAGTCCATTGCTGCGTGAGGATTCCTCGCTGGCATTACAGGGAGAGGCGTTCAAGAAGCGGTGGAAAATCGAACAACAATGACGCACTTGCCATTACTGATGCATGGCGACGTTGTATTTCTTGACGTGAAGCTGCTTATGTGCCCTGAAAGCGATCGATCAATCAAGTTTTTGCTTGGAATCTTTACCTTGCCAAGGGATTTCTAAGCCACACGGCTACAAAGCAGCTGTCAAATAAGTATACTATCCGGCTTGATCGCATCTTCACTCGGCTATTTGATTGCAGATGGCGATCCAGCCAGGGGATACTTGCCGAGCATCAAATCTTATCTTGAGGATGATTTTTCCCTCAACGCTGAGTAAATCCTCCCAGCACACAGCCTTGATAAGGCATCAGAGTCAACTTCAAATATTCAGGAATTGTAGAACGTGTTACGAACTCATACTTGTGGTGAATTACGAAAACAAGATGCTGACAAGCAGGTCACTTTGTGTGGCTGGGTCGATAAATACCGCGATCATGCCGGGATTGTCTTTATTGATTTACGAGATCGGTACGGCAAAACTCAAATCAAATTTAACCTTGAAGACAACAGCGATATCCAGCAGCAGGCTCGCAGCTTGCGTCACGAAGATGTCGTGCGGGTTACCGGCGATGTTGTGCTTCGTCCTGAAGACATGGTCAATCCGAAGCTTGACTCCGGTGATATCGAACTGCGTGTGAATGAGCTTGAAGTTCTGAATAAGTCACTCACCCCGCCGTTTCTTATTGATGCCACCGAAATACCCAATGAAGAATTGCGATTGAAAAACCGTGTGGTTGACCTACGGCGTCCCGAGCTTCAGGAATCGATGATGCTGCGGCATCAATGCACCAAGATTATCCGAGACTATTTCCACGAGAAAGATTTTCTGGATATCGAAACGCCAATTCTGGGGCCAAGCACTCCCGAAGGAGCACGGGATTATCTGGTCCCTTCTCGAATTCACGAAGGTTGTTTTTATGCGTTGCCTCAGTCACCGCAAATTTTCAAACAATTACTGATGTGTGCCGGGTTTGATCGTTACATGCAAATCGCACGATGTTTTCGTGATGAAGACCTTCGAGCAGACAGGCAGCCAGAATTTACACAGATCGATGTCGAAATGACATTCGTCGAGCAGGACGATGTTCTCAGTGTGATCGATGGTTTGATCGCCAAGATGCTCAAAGAACTCAAAGGGATCGATCACCCGATGCCACTGCCTCGCTTGACACATGCAGAGGCGATGGAGCGTTTTGGTTCCGACAAACCGGACATGCGATTCGAGATGGAATTGACAGACCTGGGAGAAATCGCTTCACAATGTGGTTTCGGCGTGTTTAGCAAAACAATGGAATCTGGTGGTCGTGTCCGAGCCTTGGTTGCCCCCGGAGCAGCCGAGAAATACACACGCAAAATGATTGACGGCTTAACAGCCTTTGTCGGAGATTATGGTGCCCGTGGACTGGCGTTTTTCCGCGTCAAAGAAAACGGACTCGATTCTCCGATCGCTAAATTCTTCACTGAAGAACATCAACTGGCAATCATTGAAAAAATGCAGGCCCAACCTGGTGACATCATCTTCTGTGTTGCAGATAAGGAATCTGTCACATCAGCTGCATTGGCAGCTCTGAGAAATCGTTTAGGCAAAGAACTGGAACTGTACGATCCGAAAGCATTCTCCTGTTTGTGGATTACTGAATTTCCGCTGCTTCAATTTGACGAAGATGCAAACCGCTGGGTCGCTGAGCATCATCCGTTCTGCTACCCGCATTTAGATGACATCGAATTATTGGAATCTGATCCTGGGAAAGTTCGGGCACAGTCTTACGATTTGGTTGTTAATGGTTACGAAGCTGCTTCTGGTAGTATTCGTATTCATGATCCTTTAATTCAACAGAAAATCTTTGACTTGCTGCAAGTCAGTGCAGAAGAAGCCGAAGGACGCTTTGGCTTTTTGCTCGAAGGTTTACGATACGGTGCACCACCGCATGGCGGCGTCGCATTGGGGCTTGATCGCTGGGTGATGCTACTTTGTGGATACGATAATATTCGCGACGTCATCGCATTCCCGAAAACCCAAAAAGCATCCGATCTACTTTCCGGTGCCCCCTCAAGGGTCGATGAAAAACAAGTCAAAGAATTGCACCTTCAACTCGATTTAGAAGAAGAGTAATTCGTAGTAGCTAACTCATCGTTAAATGACCGGCGGGTAGTTGCGATTACGGCATGATGGAGCATCTTGCTGTTTCGCGAGCTACACGATTGTTTCGATAAATGGGTGGCTGGGGCGCCAATCGATTGTTGAGTTGTCCTAGAGCTGTGCT
>JAESQE010000456.1 GCA_016765335.1 Planctomycetaceae bacterium | reverse complement strand
CTTCGCTATAAGATTCGCCATCTTCAACGTGCTGTTGATCCACCAAAGACTTCGCAGAAGAAGCCACCGCCCGATCATTCCGCAAAGTCTCCCGATAACCCTCTAACGCAAACTTGTAATCAAACTCCGCATCATTGCTCGCGGTTTCGAAGATGGCTTTGGCATCCTGTTCGTCATCGGTTCGATCTGATTGAGCCGCTGCGATGGTGGCGGCCTTTTCGTGCCAAGGTGATTCGGGAGAGGTGAGCCAGCCCGCGATTTCTGCCTGGTAGGTTGTGGTTTGCAGTTTGGCGAACGTGGCCCACAAAGCGGTTTGTGTATCTTTCAAGGTTTGCTCAGCGGCTCGAATGGCTTGCTGATAAATTCGAGTTGCAGCGGCTCGGCCTTGTTCGGCAGCCTTGTAGTCGTTGCCCAGTTGTGTCACATGAGTCAAGCGAGCAGTAGACTGCGAACTGTCCCGAGTGAGCCAGGCGTTTTTGACAGCTCCCTCATAAATGGCAGCATCATCTTCAGAAGCAGGATCAACCCCCGCATCGGTTCGATCCTGAGCGGTATAAGCATAAAGGCCTCGTGAACCTTTCTGGAGGTTGTTTTCTACCTGGGACAAGTCATACGTCATTTGCGAGGTAGCCGCTGACTGTGCTTTATCAGAAGTGGTTTGCGAATTGGCTTGATCGAGCTGGTTATTATGATCAGCTGTGGCCAGGGCCAAAACATAAGTGTTCCACGCGGCTTGGGCAGTGGTTTCGTAACTGTTTTCTGCGGTGACTAAGTTGCTTGTGCCTTGCGGATCGTACATCGCAATGTAATCTGCTTTGATTGCGGTCCAGGTGGCAGCCTGGGCGGTGGCTTCATCGAGCTTGAAGTTTGAATAAGGGGTGCTGCTACGGGTATCTATTTCGGTCATCCCAGCAATGTTGGCAGTCCCTAAAGCGGAGCTGTAATCGGCACGAGCCTGAGCCAGTGCATAGGCGTAATCTTGTCCGGCTTCCAGGTTGGCTTGTTTTCGTGTTGCCTGATGAGTAATGCGTGCTTGTTCATAAACCTGATCGGCACCAGCAACCGAAGTAGCGTAAGCGTTTTCGAGGTCGGCGTATCGATCATCGTAAGCTTTGTCGCTATCGGCTGAGTCTTTGTGATACTGTTAGCACTGTCTCGTAACGCGGGGCGTCAGTGCATCAGACAGAAGAATAAACCACAGAGACGCAGAGGGCACAGAGAATCAATTTGGTAGGCCTTGTTTTCTTGCAAAACATGACCGTACATTTCATGAGATATATTGATTGCCTGACGGTTACTTTTTTTACTCTGTGTTCTCTGCGTCTCTGCGGTAAAAAATGACCGATAAGTTACTGCGGAATCTTGAGATGTTTCATGGCTGCCAGCAAGGCATGCAGTTGTTCTTCGTTGCCGGGTTGGAATGGTTCTTCGGTGATCTGAATGAACAATCCTTTGTGAAATGACTCCACCGAATACGCAGGTGTCTGCAAACAATGCTCCATGCCACCAAGCAAATCGATGATTTCTGTGTTGAAATAGTTTTGCCAAAACAGATGCAGAGGACGTCTGCTGATTTGTTGGGGCAATTTGGGATAAACTATTCCAATTGATTTCAGTACATCCTTAAATTGGTAATCTTCAATGCAAAACCTTACTGCATCCAATTTAACTATTGTGTCACGAACAAATTCTTGTGACGGAAATGGAATACCAGTTGCAAGCTCAAGGCAAATCGAATCTGGTAAGAAATGAGATTTGCTGCCTACAGAAACAGTCACTCCGATTCGTTGTGCATAGTCCAGTGAACTGCCTAAAGACCACACCGCGCACAAAGATTCAATAATTTGTTTATGATCATCTAAAATTGGTTCTCCCTGCGATTTTGCCGTTTTAAAAATATAATTTCGAATACTTACTTCATTAATTGAAACTGTATTTTCTCCCCAAGCATCGATCCATTGATCGACTGAATAGTACTCTTCTACCCATTTGATAAAAGCAGTAGATTCTAGGATTGCTAATTTCGCTTTATCCTCAAAATAAAATCGAAAACTAACTGGTTTAATGTATTTCAATTATCTGTTACTCCAATTTCATGTGTGACCCAAGTGATACTTTTAAATAAATCGTCACCGAACCATTCTTCAAACAAATCGATCTCATCAGACCTTACCTTCCAGACAAGTTCGTAGCCATTATTGGTTGCAATTACTATCTGCTCGTTGGCCTCTTTTTTAGCCTTAGCAATGACGCTTGGTCCAAAATTCAAGTCCACAAGATGTCCATACTGCCCTTTAACCTCGTACAGTACACCATCATAGAAATCATCGAAGTCCTTTCCGTCTAGTTTAAGTTCGTGAATGTGTTCAGCCCAATTTCCATTGACATCCTTTTTCATGATGATGCGGTTGCTGGTGAGGGCCTCCTGGACTTTTAATCCTATATTTTTGTTTCGGTTTTTTAAATCCCATTCGCCGTTGCCGGCTACTTTGGTCATGACATCCAGCAAATGGGCGTCGATGGTGATATTGGGGACTGTGGGGTCGTCGGTTAGTTCTTTTTTGATCTTTTCAATGGCGGTGGCTTTATCTTCCTTCAGCAACTGGCGGTACTTCCGCTCCAGGAGCATACAGATTTCGCCTTCGTTGTGCACCCAGGTGCCGTGCTGGCCGACAAAATAGGTATGGCATTTTGATACCGTAAAGTTAAACGTCGCAATCGGCTCGGCATAAACTTTTTCTGTGATGCTGAGTATGGTTCCCAACTTCGAATTCGCCAGGAACAGCGTTTGCGATTGTTGCAGCTCATCAGCACGAACAAAGCGTTGTTCTTCAACCACATAAACCGGATGATTCCCCGTCGATTCAATCGTTTCGGTCTGACCATCATCCAGCTGATAAGTGATCTGATAAAGCAGATCATTAAAAGTTTCATGCAACGCCAGCACCGTCTCGTAACGAGGGGCGTCGTTAGTAACAGGGAGTTCGAAGTTTGAATTGGCACTTCCTGCTGAATCTACTAATTGTTCTTGTTGTGCTAACTGAGGGATTGAGCTGTCGGGTCGTGTGAGAACATTGTCGCCGACGTGGATGTCTTCGATGTTTTTCAATCCCTGATCGGTATGCACTTGGGTGCCCGCGGGGAAGCACAACGGCGAATCGATCCAGCGTCCGACACGAATGGCCCGGTTTTCGATTGCTGCAATTAAGGCCGGGCTGTTTCGGATGGCTGGCAGTTTCTGTAGTTTTTTCTTGATTTTCCCCACTTTGAGCAACTTCACAGCTTTGGCAACCGACCCGGCTCCTGCCGTCACTAATCCGATTGCAACGCCTTCGGTAAACTCGTAAGCCACAACACCGGTGACTTCTCCGACCACTTCAGCGACTTGCTCAGGAGGGATATCATCCATGGCCCGAACGATATCTTGAGTCAGCTCTGAAGTGACTTCTGCAATTAATATCAGATCGGTAGAGACTCCTTTTTCCTTTAAGCCCTGAGTGTCTCCGGTGGCCAGTTTTATTAAGATTTCGTAATCTTTGTGATAGGCATACGAGAGCAGCTCGGTTGTGAGAACTCTCATTTTATCGACAGCCTGAACAGCCATCGGTGCAGCACCAATGACTGTTTCCCCCGCTTCAATCGCTTTTTCTCTGGCATACAAGGCCGTATCTAAAGCCGAATTAAGAACGTCTCCCGGGTTTTCCCATGCGTAATAAAGAGAGTTGACCGAATTCCAGAACCCATTACTAATCGCACCGGGTAATTTCTTGACGGCCCCTGGAACAGCCTGGATCATGTCCCAGGTACCTTCAATACCCAGCCCAAATCCTCTGAAGAATCCTTCAGCAAATGCAGAAACGTATTTCGTACAGGGATCTTTTTGTTCTTGCTGCAAGTGATGTTTTTGCTGTTCCAGGTCCGCAATAGCCAGCGGACTGGTAGCGGGTGTGTTGCCGATGAGATCCTGATTCCCATCAATTTGAAGTTGCAACTCCTCCTGGTATCGATTGAGATAAGTTAATGTGCTTGGGATCTGAAACGAAGAGACAATATTCTTTTTAACTGAAATTTTGACCGCAGCGTAGTCGGTATCAGTCCCGTTAGAGATAGAATAATAAAACAGATCTTCGTAATCGGCTGTTCCAAATTCACCTTTGTTAGCAATATAGGTAAACGATCCATCGCCATTGATGGTGACCTGTCCATACAACGGGTCTTTCGCCAAGCCGATTGAGACGGCTCCTTCGAATGAATCGTTAATAAGCAGGCCCTCGGTCGCATTCACAATGAGAACGTCATCCTGATCATTTTCGACAATTTGAAGTTCGTAGTAGTCGTTGGCAGCAAATACCTGATCATTCGGATCACCCGGCACGACGTCTGGAATTACAAAGAGTATTCCCGATTTAGTTGCTGAAAATTCACCATCTGTGACCGTGACTTGATATTCGTAAGGTCCATTAGCGTCTTTAGCACCAATCCCGGTATAAATGAGGTTTCCAGATCCATCGATACTGACTGGCCCTGTTGAGGAGAAAGAATGAGAATCTGCCCCATGACCAGATCCATTAAAGTCAATATCGCCCGATGAAACGGGGCCTATCACCATTCCAATATCTTGCGTTCTGTGCGCGGTCCCGGAGAGGGGAATACTCAGGCTAAGCCCTTCGTTGATATCATTAATGGTTACGCCAATTGAAATCGGAGTTTCAATTGCTGTTACATTCCACGTTTCACCTACCCAATAATGGAAATTAAACTGATACACATAAGTTGCTTTTTGAGAATAGGCTTCATGATTAAGTAATGGCTCATCCCCATCACTTGCGCGTGATTTGTGTAGATAAAACCCGGGAGGAAACGCGTTGAAATCATTTCCTTGTGTAATTGAAAATAATCCCATACTAAAGGGGTCTAGGCCATCGTAAAAGATCCGTTCCTGGTCAATGCGAGTGCCATCTTCGAGAATGACCCAGCGATCTACTGAACTCAAATTCCAATTTTCGTAATCCGATAAGTCGCTATCAAAATCTAAAGCCCCCAAGGTATAGGGAACTAAAGCCCCTGGCTCACTCCATGTGTTTTCATCAATCGAAAAAGAATAATCGTAAGCGGGAGGACTTGCAGCAGCCTGCTGGATAGATGAAACGGTGCTGGTGCCCGCGATGTTAGAGCTGAAAGTGCCGTCACTGAGAGTGAGGTCATACTGTGGAGCAGCTGTTCCGGCTTCATGCCTGAGAGATATTGCCCCCGCATCGATCTCTGCCTGCGTGAACGAAGTAATAGAGATAAATGGACTTGAAGACCTTTCAAACCAGGCGTTGGTTATGCTGTTGACCGTATAAGTGAGATTTTCAATATCAGCTTCTGGGTCACTCGCCGAAAGATCAGATTCGGTAATCTGTGAATTTCCTCCATCGATAAACTGAATGCTGTTATTGATGATCGAAGGTGCCTCATTGACATCTTGCAAAACAATGCTGACAGTAGTGAAGTCGAACCAATACCCCAGATCAAGATCTTGAACCATGACTGTCAATTCGAATTCATCAATTGCTTCGAAATCTAAATCTGCTTCATCAGAAACCAGAATTTCACCCGTGCTGGAATCAATTGTAAATGTATTTCCCTGGAAACTACTAAGTAGTGAATAGGTTATCGTTTGACCGACATCAGCATCGAGCGCCAAAACGCTACCGACAGATGTGCCTGCAACTGTGTTTTCTGGCAAAGTGAATTGATATAAACTTTGCTCAAACATTGGTCGATTGCTGTTCTCAGGTAATACGAAGATTACAACTTCAGCCGTCACGGGAGATGCGGCACTACCAACTTCTACTGCTTGAACCTGCAATGTGTAAGACAAGGGCGAAGAGGGCAACGTCACCCCACTTGACAATGTAATGATTCCTGTGCTGGAGTCGATTTCAAAAAGCCCTGCCGAGTTACCAGAAATGATAGAGTAAGCAATGGGATACACCATCTCTGGGTCAATCGCTGAGACTTTCCACACTTCTGAGGTCGCGTTGGCGTTTTCTTTGATTGTGAATAAATAATTGAGACGCTCAAGTTCTGGTCCTTCTTCTACATCAATAACATCGATAGTCACGGCAGTAGAACCTGAGAGAGTAGGGTAGACATCATCATTCACTGTTACTTCTAAAGTGATTGATGATGACAGTTCATAATTTAGAGGTTCATCGGTAAGAACGATCTCTCCCGTATCAGAATCTATTTCGAATAATCCCAGGTCGTTTCCATCTGATATAGAGAACACCAGAGATTGGTGAACTTCAGGGTCGCTTGCCACTATTGCACCCTGCGGGGCAACAATTGTGCCTGAGGGTGAATTTTCTGAAACGGTAAAACTGTAAGTAGATTGTTCAAATACTGGTGGGTACTCATTCACATCGGTGATCTGCAAGGTGAGTGACGCGGTGTCATCCGGAGTGTTGCCCACACTGGTATCATCCAGTTCGACTGTTACGTCCAAGCTGGTGGCGGTTTCGTAATCGAGGCTGGTGTTCGCTTTGAGGAACAGTTCGGTACCCACGATTTCGAAGCTGACCGCATCGGCTCCCGAGAGAGCTAAAGTGTTGGTTCCCAACGCATCGTCCGTAATCACGATATCAGCCACTTTGATGGCTAGTGTGGTGTCAGCATCTTCAGCCAGTGAGGTTGTGATGTTTTGCAGCGTAATCGCGGTAGGGGCTTCATTGATGTTATTTAGATTAATTGTCACTGTTTCTGAATGACTCAAAGGTTGCGTCGAATCATTGTCATTCACTTGAATAGTCAGTGCATAACTTGGCTTTGTCTCGTAATCAAGCAGCGAGCCATCACTTACTAGAATCTCTCCAGTGGCGGCAACAATCATGAAGGCGCCACCAACATTTCCAGCTGTGATTGAATAGGTGAGAGATAATTGGGCTGTGTCTATATCACTTGCGACCACTGAACCAACCGAAGTGCTGGATGCTGAGTTCTCATTGATGCTGAAGGTCTGACCGGCGGTGATTGTGGGCGATTCGTTGACATTGTCCACTGTGATTACCAAATCCTGCACATCGGTCAGACTGCCTGAATCGGTGACGGTCAGCTGTACGTTGTAGACATTATTGGAACCGGTATCAGCTGGGGTTTCATAATCTGGAGCCGCAATGAATGACAGCACGCCGGTGTTGGCATCCACGTTAAACAGTAATTCGTCGGCACCGCCTGTGATGCTGTATGCCATCCCGAAGCCTTCGGTGTCACCTTCGGGATCACTGGCAGCCAGGTCAAGCACTGCGGTTGTGTTTTCGTCTACATTGGCAGTTGCCGGGGTGCTAATTGTCGGTGCTTCGTTGACATCGGTGATATCAACCGTGATGTTGGCGGTGTCGGTGAGTCCTAGAGAATCTGTGACGGTGATGTTGAGGGTGTATTGTGGAGTTGTTTCGTAATCGAACAGCGAGGTGTTTGCTACTTCGAGTTGACCAGAAGTATTGATTGCAAAGGCACCGCTTTGGTTGCCGGAATTGATTTGGTACGTCAGCGTCTCTCCGGCATCAACATCGGTTGCCAAGGTTGTGCCAATGATGGTGCCGTTGGGGCTGTTTTCGGGGATCGAGAAAGTAAGATCTAGAACCGGAGCAGCGTTGGTGATCTCCAGCGTCACGGTTGATTCACTTTTGAATAATCCGTCAATTGCTTCGTAGGTGAAGTAGTCAAATCCCACAAAACCGGGTAGCGGTCTGTAGTCGAAGCTGCCGTCGGCATTCAGTTTGAGGGAACCGTGCTGGGTGCCTGAGGTGAGCCGGGCAACTACCAGGTCGGCATCTCCAGCGGTATCGTTGCCAAGCACGCCAAGCACGCCAAGCACGCCAAGTACGCCAAGTACGTTTCCGACTACTACCAAGTTATTGTCGTGGCTACCAGTGAAATAATTGCCCACCGTAGTAGGAGCAACCGTGTTCGTTGCAGGATCTGTCTGAGATTTCAGATCATCCCAATCGCTTCCCGGTGTGACATCATAGGCAATGTCGTGCCCTAAAACATTCACGCGCACCGTGGCAATTTGTGTGACACCTGCATCGTCAAAGCTGTACTGAAACAGATCCGTTCCTGCAAACCAGCCGCCAGCGGGAGTAGTGTAGGTAATGGTATCGTGCGTTGTGCCGTTTCCATCCACTCTGGTGGCAGTACCGAATTCTGGCTGTGAGATAATAGTAAGACTTTGCAGATCACTGGCATTAGTATCATTTCGCAGCACATCCAAATTCGCAGTGACCACACCATTATTGTGACTTAAATGTTGCACCGAAGCGCTGCGTAAAGAAATCTCAGATGCACTCAGTGTGACATCGTCATTGGCATAACTGGAACTCCTATTGAACAGACCAACTAACCGAATGAAGGTTGTGCCTGGGCGAAATTTATCATAGCCGCTAGCACCATCTTCAAGTATCCCACCGCCGATGACTGCTGAATAATTCTGCCATTCAGACGTCAGGGATTTGAAAGACATCACTGCATAAGAAAAGGTGGCGCCGCTAATCGCATTACGTACCTTGGTCCCCACAACAACTTCGTTATTGGCATCAATCATGCCTGTAATGCCGTTACTGGTAATGTTATTCTGGACCGTTTCCCCGCT
>JAESQE010000455.1 GCA_016765335.1 Planctomycetaceae bacterium | reverse complement strand
GCTAAGGCTTGGAGCTTTGTTCGCGAAAAGCTCCAAGCCGGCCGGCAAGCTTACATCATTTGTCCGTATGTTGATTCAGACGATCCCGAAGCCCCAGCTGGTGCAATCCAAACCTTAGAAGAACTCTCCCAAGGGCCGCTTCAAGGCTTTCGGTTGGGGCTGGTGCACGGTCAGATTGATCGACCCAAACAGCACGAAGTCATGGATGAATTCCATGATCGTCAGCTCGACGCTTTGATTGCAACAACCGTTGTTGAGGTCGGGGTCGATGTCCCGAATGCGACGTTGATGGTGATTCTCGATGCACATCAGTTTGGTCTTTCGCAACTGCATCAACTGCGAGGTCGGATCGGTCGAGGAAAGTATCAGGGATATTGTTTTCTGTTTTCCAATACCGAAAACGAAAATTCCCAAGAACGACTCGCTGCGATGGAAAGAACTTCCAGCGGCTTTGAAATCGCAGAAGCAGACTTCGAACTGCGCGGTCCCGGCAATGTTCTAGGGACAAAGCAATCGGGAACGATGCCATTTCGTCTGACTAATTTCAAACGTGACGAAAAGATCCTTATCGAAACCCGCAGAGCAGCTCGCAGAATGGTCGATGCCGGCACAATCGATCAACCCGAATTCGCGGAATTAAAAAATCGAGTCATCAAACGCTTCGGCAAACAACTCAACCTACCACGCACCGGGTAAATCGATCTCCAAAATAAAAAACACGGAGCACAGACATTCCTGTCTGTGAGAACCGCCAGAGAAACTACCCTACGTTACTGTCCGGGAAGTTGCGTTAGCTTGAGTGTGAATTCGCGTGTTGCCGTCGTTGTCGTGTGAGTATGTGTTAGTCCCGGCTCGTCGAGAAAACTGAGGATCGATTGAAGAGATGCAACAAGTAGTTCGATTTCCCAAGCTAGCGGGACACGTATGGTCATCCCCGGATTGATTCTTAACACGGAAGGATAAGCCTCAGCATCTGCTACGGGCCAATTGTGTTCCTTCATCGCATCCAGGTCTTCCGGAGCAATATCCCACTCTTCCCCGAATGTCAGGGAGATTGCCGAGGTTCTGCGTGAACCTTCTTCATCACTGAATTTCTCAGCCAGAATCATCTGGAGTAACTCAAGATCTTCGTAGAGAGCGATCCCCAGTTCCATTCCCTGTTGCCCCATGATCATTGCATACCAGGGACCGCTACTCAGATCGTCGGTTTCGATGCAAATAATCGTATAGCCAGAAATCTTGTTCCAGGGTGCCGCCCTGTAGAACTGGGCGGCTGTGGTAAACAACTGGCCAATTTGTTCCACAGAGATTCCGGGGGATCGGGTCAGAGGCTGAATTCGCTGGGGACCACCAAGATGATCAGCCAGATCAGTAAACAATTCTTTCGTGAGTGGCAATTCTTCACAGACGACGCACCGGACGCCAATTTCTTCGAGCCGATCCCTCAGGTTTTCAAATGGTGCATGAGGTGTGATCTCTATCACGCCAGGGCGTCGAGCTTCTCCTGCGAAAGGTTGAACCATCGTGTTCTTAATAGTATCCCACCAGATCTCGTCAGTCACTTCTTCACGAATGTTTGTACTTAAAACTAAATCAGTTCCGGGATCAAAAACGAGACACGCGGTTGGTCGAGTCATCTGGCCAGCAATTTCGATCCATGTGGGAAGCTGGGCAACATCCACCTGCCAGACTTCACCAATAGACTGAGGGATTTGCTCCAAGTCGAGATGCTCACTTAAGATATCGACTTCACCTCTTTCGAGATATTGCTGCAGTTGGCCCGAAGCATCCATGACTGACAATAATGAGTCACAGTATTTACATTGAATATCAATTTGGGCCAGCTTGGGTGACCAGGCTTTCAGCAACATCTTTCGTCGCATGTAAATCCGACCTGGACGAGTCGGTTCTCTATCTCCCGGAGAACGGATTGCCTGCAGCAGTATGGGCAGAAGTTCGCTGTCGCGTGGTCGCTGTTCCCAAAGCTCATTGGCTACCAATTCGCCTGAATTCTCTTCTACAACAATGAAGACCCAGGCTCGAACACCTGTGGGACTTGGTTGCAATTGAATCAAATCGACCTCCCAGTGGATGTCTTTATCTTGAGGGATTTGTTCAAAGAGGTGTTTTACTTTGGACCAATGTGGAAGCTTTGGCCTCTTCACTGGATCTTTCTGAGGAGAAATTGAGAGAGTACTGCGTAGCCAGGGAATCGCCCCAGAGATGCCTCGCCAGTGCCTTAAGAATTCACCACAATAGCTGACTGCTTCCGAATCTTCTCCTGGGGAAATGCTCTCCGGATGTTCTCTAGGGAATGGCTTCACTTTGGTGAGATATTCCGGGACATGTTTGTTGTACTCTTCGGCCTGATGAAGCAATTTTTGGGAGACTGCGGTGTCGCCTTCTTTCATGAATGCGAGCAAAGCTTGAGTGTATTTCCATTCCGCAGAATAGTCATCAGAATACTGACCGATCAACCGGCCCAAGTCATCAATTCGGTTGACTTGAAGAAGTTTAGACATCAGGGCATAGCGTATTCCCTGGTTGTCATTGGGATTCAATTGCAGAGTTTTCCAGTCATGATCGATTGCTTCTTCAACCTGACCAAGATCAACCAGACATTCCGACAACCATTGACGGGCCTGCATGTACGGTCGAGTTTCTGGTACTAGCCAAAATACTCCCATCGAGTGCTCAAAGTCTTCTTTGAGCACTCGGTGGCCAGCCTCGACAGCTTGTTGAAGTAGAGGAAGCGACTCTTCAGACGTTTCTGCTAATTGCGACAAAAGCAGATAGGCATTCACGCAATCTTGAGAAAGTTCCAAAGCTTCTTGTACCAGCAAGATTTGTTCCTGTGGGGAGCTGCTGTTATATGCCTTCTCAGCCAGAAGTTCGGCCTGCGCAAGGTTTATCTTAGCCTGTTTTGCTGAAAGTTTTTTCGGAGCTGCCATCAACCTGGATCCATTCGTGTTTTGAACTGATAATTTTCGACTCATGCTAGCACCCATGTCGCCGGATGCCATCTTACTCGCCCTCTAGTAATCAATAATTTTGCACTTTAAACTATTTTGTGGTGTTTTATTTTGAAATTTCCAGTTGAAGTCGAGTTTTCCTGGTGATTCGAATCTTTCTGTTTGTTGATAGATCGTTATGTAAAAAAAGCCGCACGCGAATTTCATCGTGTGCGGCTTTTTTGTTTGGTAACAATTCTTTGCAGTGTTTGTTTGAGGCATGCTCAAGACTGCAAAAGTTTGTTAGATGTCGTAGTACAAATCGAATTCAAACGGATGAGGACGCAACTGAAGAGGTGCGATTTCTTCTTCTCGTTTGTATTTGATGAACGAGTTGAGAAGTTCTTCTGAGAAGACATCGCCTGCGGTCAGGAAGTCGTGATCGGCTTCGAGTGCTTCCAGGGCTTCGTTGAGTGATGTCGGTGCGACATTTGTTTCAGCGAGTTCTTCTGGAGTCATGTCGTAGATGTCACGATCAAGTGGCTCGCCGGGATCGATTTTGTTTTGGATTCCGTCGATCATCGCCATCATCAATGCGGTGAAGCTGAGGTATCCACAAGCTGTTGGGTCCGGAGTACGGAATTCAACACGTTTCGCTTTCGGGCTGCTCGAATACATTGGAATTCGGCAAGAAGCAGAACGGTTACGTTGGCTCATGGCCAATGTGACAGGTGCTTCAAATCCTGGAACCAATCGGTGATAACTGTTGACCGTTGGATTCGACAACGCAATCAAAGCACGACCATGTTTGATGATCCCGCCGATTCCGTGAAGAGCCATTTCGCTCATACCTGCATAGCCGTCGCCAGCCATCAGAGTTTCGCCATCTTTCCACAAAGAAATGTGGGTATGCATTCCAGAACCGTTGTCTTTAAAGACAGGCTTGGGCATGAAGGTGGCCGTTTTGCCATGTTTTTTGGCAACGTTCTTGATGACATACTTGTACCACAGGAACTGATCAGACATCTTTTCAAGATCGCAGAATTCCATGTCAATTTCGCATTGACCAGCAGTACCGACTTCGTGGTGATGAGCTTCAATAACGATACCCAAAGCACGAAGTTCCTGGACCATTTCGCCACGCAAGTCAACGAGTGAATCGTTAGGAGCAACTGGGAAGTAACCAGCTTTGTAGCCCACTTTGTGACCCAGGTTACCGGCAGCTTCTGGACGTCCGGTGTTCCAGGCAGCTTCTGAAGAATCGATTTCGTACATTGCACCACGTGGTGAAGACTGGAAGCGAATGTCGTCAAAGACGAAGAATTCTGGTTCTGGTCCGATGAAGCAGGAATCTGCAATGCCGGTGCTTTTGAGGTAATCGAGTCCACGTTTTGAAACACCACGAGGATCTTTGATGTAAGGCTGGCGGGTGATTGGATCGAAAATGTCTGCAATCACGCTGACAGTTGGAAGCGCGAAGAATGGATCCATCTGACCAGTGTTAGGATCAGGAATCGCGACCATGTCTGATTCGTCGATTGTCTGCCAGGCTCGGATGGAAGATCCATCAAAACCGAAACCATCTTCAAAAACACCCTCATCTAATGTGTCAAGAGGGTAGGTGCAGTGTTGCCATGTGCCGAACAGGTCGCAGAACTTCATGTCGAGTTGTACTGCGCCATGCTTTTTGGCGTATGCGAAAAATTCCGAAGGTGTCATCAACCCGTCTCCTTGACTACTTATTATTACTCTAAACTACGTGAACATGATGCCGGTCCGAGCGCTAAACATAGCAGAACCGCACATCGGACGGCACACCCGCCCGTAGGACTGTACTTCTAAACGGTATGCCCGCTTATTGATGAAGTATGAATTTGAGAGTCACACCCAGGCTCATCAGTTTGGAAAATTTCCATAAATCCCTGGAAATCCCGATGAACGCGTTCCCTCACAGTGAGCGATCTCTATTCAATTATCCAGGTTAGTTGCCCTGTTTGTGCGCAAAGTTGCTTAATTCAAAGGCAGGCTTCTGCCGAAAAATAGCAAATAAACGTAATAGGTACAGATTCTACTGTAATACAACTGCCCCTGAAGACCTTCATCCGCAAAGGTTATGCCAGTAATACTCGAATTCTGAGTCGGTCGCAATTCCCCTGAAGCATCTGAGCATTATTTTTTCTAGATGCTTTGCTACGACCGTCAGACTTGAACTGATCGCGCAATGTTCGATGATAAGTGTCTACTCATGTGAAGTTATTATCTTGTTGACTAGGAGTTTGAGGATGCATCAGCGTTTTAGTACTAGTTTTTTGTCTTTGTCGGCCTCCGTCTGCCTGAGCTTTCTGCTTTTCAATGCGGTTTGCTCCGTCGGATATGCAGATTCTAAATTGGATATCCCGCTTACTGGTCAGGGAATTCTTGTGGGGGAGGTGACTGATCATTCAGCTGTATTACAGGTTCGGCTGACAACTTCGGATCAGTTAGTTGATCGAGATTTGCCAGGAACAGCTGGGGTCGTGAAATTTATGTTTAAGGCGACTCATTCTCCAGATTTTACATTTCAAGTTGGTGCCAGAGCCGATTCGAAGCAGGATTTTATTGCTCGGGTGGTTATCCAAAAACTTCAGCCGAGCCGGGAATATACATGCACGACTCAAATTCTTAAAAATGGTCAATCCTATTCAGGGCCGACTGCAACGTTCAAAACGTTACCCGGAAAATCGAAACAGGATGCAGTCAATTTCGTGGTTGTCACCGGAATGAATTACGCCAAATTTCATGGTGATGATCGGATCGACAAAAAACAGCATTTACTCGAAAACAATACGAAGCTGCCAACTCCTTATCAGGGAAAAGATAAACATCTGGGGTATCCTGCACTGGAAACAATTCGCTTACTCAAACCGGATTTCTTTATCGGGACTGGGGACAACGTTTATTACGACACGCCAGATAATCCCCGTGCAAAAACTATTCCCGAGCTGCGTCAAAAATGGCACGAACAGTTTGTGCAACCTCGATTCCGAAATCTGTTTGCCAGCGTGCCAACGTACTGGATGGTCGATGATCACGATTATCGTATTGATGATGGAGATAACAGCGGAGATTACGATCCGACCCCGGAAGTCGCTCGCAAGATGATGCTTGAGCAGTTGCCGTATGCTGGGCATGAAGACAAAGACGTAAAAACTTATCGCACACATCGCATCAACAAAGATCTGCAAATTTGGTTTGTTGAAAACCGAATCTATCGCAGTCACAACGAGATGCAGGATGGACCTGAAAAAACGATTTGGGGCGCGGAGCAAAAAGATTGGCTCAAACAGACGCTGCTTCAAAGTGACGCGGAGTTCAAACTGTTGATTTCGCCAACGCCGATGGTTGGTCCGGACGATTTACGCAAATTCGATAATCACACAAACATCAACGGGTTTCGACACGAGCGAGACGAGTTTTTTGCTTGGCTAAAAGAAACCGGGATCGATCAGAACAACTTCTACATTGTTTGTGGAGATCGTCACTGGCAGTATCATGCATTGCATCCAACGGGAATTGAAGAGTTTTCGTGCGGAGCTTTAATCGATGCAAATTCTCGCTTGGGGAGAAGTCCGGGTGATCCGCAATCAACCGACCCGAAAGGATTGATTAAACAGCTTTATACGCAAAAGGAACGCTCGGGCGGCTTTCTGGAAATTAGAACAATTCGCGGTCTTGAATCGAAGCCTTCTCTGGAATTCGTTTTTCATGACGAAAAAGGCAAGGTTCTTTACGCGATTAATAAGCCAGGAAAATAAGGCAAGCCGGGCCAGTGATGGCCCTGGTGCCTTTGCTCTAAGATATTAGCCACAGAGGGCACAGAGATAAAAGAGAAGAAATAAAACTTAGCCACGGATTTTCACGGATATTTTTCAGCTAGAAATAAAGAGAAGCAAGGCAAGTTGTTTTCTTTGCGACTTTGCGTGAGATACTCTTTCCAGTTGTATTCGTTCTGAAAACACAAGCGTGCAAATTCAGGATGAACATATTTCATTACCTTTTCCTATTTGGATTTTTGCAAAATGAAACACTTTAATAATACGTCGTTTGTCTGTTCTCTGTTTTGCGTCATTGCGATTGTGTTGCAATCTTCGGTAGTTACCGCAGAGTTTCGGGCAGGAGCAGCCAAGCAGGACATCACTCCTGCAATGGGGGTCTCTTTGGATGGCTCAATCAGCAAGCCTGGTCCATCCAAATCCGTCCACGATTTATTGCACGCACGGGCGTTAGTTTTGGAGGATGGTTCGACGCGAGTTGCAATTGTGATCTGTGATTTGTGCATGATGGGCCAGGATGTAGTCGATGATGCAAAAAAGCTCATTCATCAACAAACCGAAATTCCGATTTCAAACATTCTCATTGCAGCCACGCACACGCATGCAGCTCCGCGGGCGATACATATCGGGACTGAGCCAATCGATGACGAATACCATCGTCTGTTGTCAGTGTATATTGCCAAGGCAGTCAGCAAAGCAAATTCACATTTGACGCCTGCTCGTATCGGTTTCACATCGTTCGAAAAAACTGGACTGATCGCGTGCAGACGGTCCCTTTGTAAGCCGGGAAGTGTGGGGCCTAACGTTTTTGGCGAGACGGGCGAGCAGGTCAAATCGGTTGCAGGGAAATCAAGTGCAGTGATTGGACCGGCTGGCCCAACGGACCCGCAATTTTCTGTTCTCTCTGTGCAGACACTCGACGGGGAGCCGATTTGTGTGCTTGGGAATTTTAGTGTTCATTACTGCGGAGGCTACCAACGCGGGGCAGTCAGTGCAGATTACTTTGGGTATTTTTCCGAAGCGATTGAATCCAACCTTCATCAAAAACGAAAGTCTTCAACGTCTCCCGAAGTGATTGGTATCCTGTCGAATGGCACGAGTGGAAATACAGGAGCATTTCAGCGATCAGCAGGGCAGAAGTTCGCAGCTTTTGAAGGAATGCTTTTTTATGGTCGCATGTTGGCTGATAACGCCCTCCAGGCAACACAGCAAACTGCTTACAGCACAAGCCCGCTTTGCAAATAATCAAACGGGATTTGCAACTAAAAGTTCGTAAGCCAAATCAACAACGCATGGCATGGGCGAAGAAATTGCTTTCCACCCCGAAAAAGAAAGGGCCTCATCAATGGTCAAGAATTTACGCTCAGGCAGCCTTGGATCTTGATGAGTATCCCGAGACCGTTTCGATCACATTGCAGGCAATCCGGATTGGCGATATCGCCATTACGTCCTGTCCTTGTGAAGTCTTTGCAGAAACAGGGCTGGAAATTAAAAAGCAAAGCCCGTTCAAAAACACTTTCACCATTGAACTTGCCAACGGCTACGGCGGCTACCTGCCTCCTCGCAAGCAGCACAAACTGGGTGGCTACGAAACCTGGCCCGCTAAATCCAGTTTTCTGGAAGTCGATGCAGAAGAGAAAATCCGCAAGGAATTAGTGAGCATGCTTGAAAGTTTGGCAAAGTAAATGGGGCAAGAAATTAACAGGCCAGTTCAAAAAGTGATCCTGTGTAAAGTGGGAGGGAGCTTGTTGGGTTGGGCGGGGTTTCCGAGCCGTCTACAGCAGTTTCTTGATCAGCTTGATGCTCCGGCTTTGCTGTTGATGGGCGGCGGAGGTTGCGCGGATGTTGTTCGTCAATGGGATCAAGTATATAATTTGGGCGAGGAAAAATCGCATCAATTGGCGATTGAATCGCTGTCGTTAACAGCTCGGCTGCTCGTCGGTTTGCTGCCTGATGCGGTGTTGGTGTGTAACCAGAAGCAACTTGATTCGGCGATGTCTCAAAAGCAGGTTTGTGTGCTTGATCCGAAAAGTTGGATCGATTGGTTTGAACCTGGTTCAGAGATTGAGCTTCCGCATCATTGGGACATCACCAGCGATAGTATTGCGTTGTGGTTGGCAGCTGAGTTGGGAATAGACCGGTTGACTCTTGTAAAATCTGTTGATTTGCCACCAGAGACCGACTGGAAATCTGCTTCTATGAGTGGACTGGTGGATGCTGGTTTTCCTGCGATGTTGCAGCAGTTAACAGATCAGGGATGCTCGATAAGTTGCCGGTGGGTTAATTTACGAGGGGAAATTGATCTAGAAAAGCGGTTTGATGCCGAAAAATGAGCGAACCAGCATCAAATCGTTACTGTCCAAAGTGTGGGCCGTTTTGTATGATGGCCTTGAAGTTGTTCATTAAAAGAGTATACCCCTGACCCACATATTTTCGGCTGAATATCATGCGTAGCGAATCTGAAGTCCCGTTTTCCGACAACCCGTTTACTATTTCCGTTGCAGAGCGGGTCAAGCGGCTGCCTCCGTACTTGTTCGGGAAAATCAATAAACTGAAGTACGAAAAGCGAGTCGCTGGGGTCGATGTGATCGATTTGGGGATGGGGAATCCGACAGATCCGCCTGATCCGTTGATCATCGAAAAGATGACCGAGGCGCTTGCTGATCCTAAAAATCACCGGTATTCTGTCTCGAACGGGATTGCGAATTTACGCAAGGAAGTTTCTGCCCGGTACATGAAGAAGTACGGTGTCCAGCTCGATGCTGATACCGAAGTGGTGACTTGTATCGGTTCCAAAGAGGGGTTCAGCCATCTTTGCTTAGCGTTGATGGGGCCTGGCGATACCGCCATTGTGCCTGCTCCGTATTTTCCGATTCATGTTTATGCGGTCGCGTTGGCTTCCGGGAATGTGATTTCACTCGATTGCAGAGACCCGCAACAATTTCTGACGAACATCGAATACACCTGCAAACATCAATATCCCAAACCAAAATTAGTGATCGTCAATTTTCCGCACAACCCGACAACGACCGTTGTCGAGCAATCGTTTTATGACGATTTGGTGGCGTTGGCTAAGAAGTACGGATTTTTGGTAATCAGCGATTTTGCTTATTCTGACATTTGCTTTGATGGATATCAGGCTCCCAGCTTTTTGGCCTCGGAAGGTGCCAAGGATGTCGGTGTCGAATTCACGACCATGAGTAAGGGCTACAGCATGGCTGGCTGGCGTGTTGGTTTTTGCACCGGCAACGCAGAAATGGTCCGAGCCTTATCGACGATCAAAGGATATTACGATTACGGATTGTTCCAGCCGACACAAATTGCAGCGATTGTTGCATTAAGACACTGTGATGCAGCTGTCGAAAAAGTTTCTGCCGAATATCAGGTACGACGAGATGCATTGTGTGATGGCTTGGAACGAATCGGCTGGGAAATGGAACGCCCCAAAGGGACGATGTTTGTCTGGGCAAAAATCCCAGAGCCTTGGGCAGAGATGGGATCCATTGATTTGTCGATGAAACTGCTCGATGAAGGCGGCGTGGCTGTCAGCCCGGGGCGAGGTTTCGGCGAAGAAGGAGAAGGATATCTTCGATTAGCGATTGTGGAAAACACCCAGAGACTCCGCCAGGCAGTTCGCCAAATTGACCGCTGTCTCAACAAAACCCCAATGATTCCTGAGTCAGAATAATATGCCAGTGGGTGCGTTATCAAGGAGGTGACGAGATGAGGGGCGAGCTACGGGATTCTTGCAAAGCGTGTAGGCCGGAACAAGTTTTTACG
>JAESQE010000454.1 GCA_016765335.1 Planctomycetaceae bacterium | reverse complement strand
CCCTTGTTTTTCACAACCAGGAAATACCACAAAATCTTGAAAAATACGGAACGATTCTGGAAGCCGAATTGCCAACTGTTAAAATCAATGTGCAGCGTGAGAAAGTATCAGAATCACTTGCCGCGATTCTCTCGCAATATCAGGTGGAAGATGTCACTGTGAATGACTGTCCGCTGGAAGATGTTTTTGCAGAACTATTTGAAGATCAGAAGAAACAAGCCCAGTCGTAATAAGTGTTGCTGTTGAGTATGACCCCAGTTGATCATTGAAATTGAAAAGGCATTATGCAGGCAATTGCTGACGGACAACATGATCCAGATAACTCGCCCAGAGGTTTTCTCGCTGCGGTCGTTTCGTTACGTGATCGACTGCATATTGGCAGCGTGATTTTCAAAACCTGCCTGGAAGAAAGACTCGTATATCGTGGCGACTTTTTCTTTGCAACATTCATCCGTTTTTTGCCTATCTTGACCCAGGTCTTTCTTTGGTATCAGGTGTACGCAGTAGGAACGAGCAAGGAAATATCTGACCTGAACGGTTACGATTACCGGGACATGGTTTCTTATTATTTGCTTGTCATGGTTGCGAGGGCATTTTCCAGCATGCCAGGATTAGCAAGTGGAATCGCGAGTGACATTCGGGACGGAGCCGTTAATAAGTATATTACTCAGCCGATTGATCTACTGGGCTATCTTTTCTGGCATCGATTAGCGCATAAGCTCGTGTATTACCTGACAGCGATCTTGCCATTCGGGGTTGTTTTTTACCTCTGTCGGGATTACTTACCGCCCAATCCCGGTATAGAAATCTGGACCGCATTTATTCTTTCACTGCTGCTCGGCTTTCTGGTCGGGTTTTTACTGGAATCACTGATCGGCTTGATCGGGTTCTGGTTCCTGGAAGTTAGCTCGTTATTGTTCATTTACATGATGTTCAACTATTTCTTATCGGGTCATATGATTCCGCTCGATTGGCTTCCGTACTGGATTACTTGCTGGATTCATTATTTGCCATTCAAGTATCTGGCCTATTTTCCAGCTGCAATTTATCTCGATAAAATTCCTGCCCAGAACCTTTGGTGGGAAATGAGTGTCCTGTTCCTGTGGGTCGTCGGTTTGTTCATTGCCAACCGCATTGCCATGAAACGTGGACTCAAAAGATACGGTGCATACGGCGGCTAAATAGTTGGGTATGGCCTTGAACTACTGGTTTCAGGCAACAAAGCATGCAGCTTTGTTTATCTCATGAACTGGCGATTGCATCTGCGTCTGGATGATGTCAGTATGGTGATCCCGCCTGTGGAACTTTTTGTTTATTGCTTGATGATCAAAATATTGTTGATCCCCTTATTATACTGACCAGGAAATTGTTAAATCGCGAGACCGCGATCACTCTCGGATAAGTTTATGTCTGACCAGGACAATACATCGCCAGCCTCTGCCACGCAGGATACATCAACGACTCAGCCTGTTTCGCCAGAAACAAATAACGCAAATAGTGCATGCATCAGTGTACCTCAAGCTTCGCTTTGTGCTGCCGTCAGCTCCGATATCACAGAATCACAGACAGAATCTATCGGGCCTGAGCCAACCATTTACAATAGGATTTTCTGGTGGGCGTACATAGCAAATCTTGTATTGGTCTCTGCCAATGCGATGACATTCCGATTTGCAGAGTTAATCAACCTGCTCGGCGGGACTCAGCAATTAGCGGGGATGATTGTATCGATCGGTGTGATCAGTGCTTTGGTTGGTCGCTTGTTTCTAGGGCAATGGATTGATCGTTTTGGCGTTCGTCCGCTGTGGCTCATCACCTCGGTCATTATGATCGTGGGCGTTTTGATGTTGGTGGTTCCGGCCTCTTTGGGATGGTCGATGTACCTGGGGCGGTCTCTGTTTGTATTCGGTATCGGTGGCATGTTTGCCTGTTCGATTACACATATTCAGAACCACGTTCCAGCTCATCGCAGAACAGAAGTGATAGGTTCTCTCGGTTCGAGCGGTTTCCTGGGTATGATTGTGGGTTCGCAATTGGGCGATATCATTCTGACCAATACTTCAGACAACATACTCCGCTACTGGATTCTGTTTGGTATTGCTGCATTATTTGCATTTGTCTACCTGTTGATTGTTTGTTGGATCACGCGAAAAGATGTGCATACGGCTCATCATGAAAGTCAATCGGCCTTGCCACTTTTAATCAAATATTGGCCCGGTGGCGTGATGCTGGTTGCGGTGATGATGGGGATGGGTTTTACGAGTACAACCGTGTTTTTAACTCGCTATGCAACATCAATGGGGCTGCGTGGTGTGGGTACCTATTTCACGGCCTATGCTGTCACGGCATTTTTTATTCGAGTGATGACGCGTCATACCAGCAAGATTTACGGGCGACACCGCATGATTATTGTAGGCATGTCCGGGCATATTATCGGACACTTTTGGCTGTGCTTTGTCACTCAAGAGTGGCACTTCATTTTGCCAGCGATGTGTAGCGGATTTGCACATGCGTTGCTGTTTCCCTGTGTTGTTTCTTTAGGGACCGAAACTTTTCCGAATCAATACCGAGGCACCGGAACGACGCTACTGCTCTGCTTTTTAGATTTAGGAGGACTGCTTTCTGCACCACTTCTAGGTAGCATTATCGACCACGTTAGCTTCCCTGCCATGTTCGCAGTCACTGCGTTGTGCTATTTGATGGTCACGTTGTTTTACACAATGACAACCGGAAGAAAAATAGATCCCGAAATGCTACATCACGCAAGTCGATCCAAAAAGAATTGATGCGAGTTTGGAGAAGTTTGGCAAGGCGTCACGAAAACTACTCAATCACCAGATCATACTGCGATGCTATCAAAATTGGGTGATTGCCGCCTAAATGGGCCGTGGATAGTACAACCAGCAAATATTCACCTGGTTCTTCTGGTAATTTGTACTTCTTTACTTCAAACTCGCAACGCTTTACCGAAGGGTGGCCTCCGCGGGGAACAGAAGTTGTACTGGAATGTGATCCCCTGTCACTATGCAAAGTCCAGCCTCGTTTGTTTTTGGCATTCTGGATAATGCCAACACTTCCGCCGATGCTGATATTCCAGGGTAAACCGGGTTGGCCCCAGATGATTCCTTCGACTTCGATGGTGGAGCCGGCTGGGAAGATAATGGGTGATTCCACGATTTGCTTTCCGTTGATGGTCAGTTCCACATCGGCATACACACTTTGAGGGATCGGCATCGGTTCTTCCGGTCGGCCCGGCAGTAATTTGCCTTCGTAAGGCAGTGGGAAATACTTACCACTTTGCTGGATTTCTTTCGGCAAAGTTTGCATAACCGGCGGTATAAAAACAGGCTCTGCCGGTTTGGGCCACCAGAACCAAACCAATATGATAATCGCAACAATGGCTGCGATTACCATCTGCCATTTGTATTTTTCCCAGATTGTTTCTTCTGTGT